>NZ_BAABEY010000023.1:0-84325 GCF_039540405.1 Ravibacter arvi | reverse complement strand
AGAGCACCAAGAACACAGAGGCGATAAACCTTTGCGTACTCCGCGTCCTTTGCGGTTAAATAAAAACCACTGAGAGCACAGAGGCGAAACCTTTGTGTACTCCGTTCGTTAAGTATTCAAAAGAAAGGAATAAATTCTATTCCTCTATCACACTTCTATGTAGGGTACTTTAAGAAGAATCTCACCGTCGCAAGCGCCATTCAGGTAGTCGACGGCCAATAAAGCAATTGCCCTTGACTTGGTATATGACAATTCCAGGATCGGCACCTTGGAATAATCCTTTATCCGGTTTTTAAGAATATGAAGAGCTGCCTCATATCCAATCCGGGTAGGCTCGTTGTACGCCTCCCTCAACGAGCTACTGGCCAGCTTTTCCCGGAGCAGCTTAATTGTTTTGTGTATTTCATTCCGGGATGGGACAAAAAATAGTGTTGTGTTTAACATAACGATGTAATCCAAATTCCAAGTCACACATAGCATACGAAGTCATATAGCAGTCACCTCCGTGAGGCCTCTATACCAATACTGTTAACAACCCGACAATTCAACCAAGTAAATCGCATAATTTCTCTTTACAGTAAAGAGAGCCGTAGCCTGCCGGCTAATTAACGCACCAAATATACGTGTGTGTTAATTTCGCATTCTTCTGCCAATTCCCTCTGCTTTGAGCAGATCATCGTCGGTCGGCTTGAAAAGTCACTCCTCTGCCGTCCTGTCCGCAGATTTAATTATGTAAGTTTTTCTTCAACGTTTCCAGTGTGTCGTTAGAACGAGCTTTCAGAACAGGCTTTTCAACCTATTCTCTACCAGTTATATAGGGAACAAAAAAAATCGGAAGATAGTTCTCTTCAAGACTTTGATGCGTTATGCGCAAGGGTTCAACAAATTGGGGAATACCCCCACATCCATCGGGCGCACATTAGTCGCTTTCTAAAAACAACGCCTGTTTACCAGGCTTCTTGTTATAACACCCTCATTACAGCCTTTCTTTCTGATTCCCCATATCCTGAGCCTCGATAAGCAGACATAAATGGCGCGGATATACCAGTGAACAACACCCCTGCCAGGTCAAAGGGAATGACTTTTGAAATACTAATAACCAACCGCCTGTACCGGAAAAGGCACATGGCACATTCACTCACTAACCCAAAAGATTATGAAAAATTCAGAAATGAAATCAACGGACAGGGAAAGCCAAATGAAAAACAATCCTTTGCATAAGCTCTTTACCGACGGGTTGAGAGACGCCTTGTGGGCCGAAGAACATCTGCATAAAAGCCTTTCTAAAATGCAGGCCGGCGCCACTTCCAAAGAGTTATCGGATGTACTGGAAACCCACCGTTCCGAAACTACCGGGCACGTTCAAAAACTAAAAGAGGTATTTGAAAGTATCGGCGAGTCGCCCCGTGCAGTTAAGTGCGAAGCAATGGAAAGCCTCCTTCAGGAAGCTACCGATCTCATGGACAAATACAAGGAGGGCTCAATGGTAAGAGATGCCGCGCTTATTCTGGGCGCACAAAAAATTGAGCATTACGAAATCGCATCCTATGGCTCACTGGCGACCTTTGCCGACCTGATGGGACACAAAAAAGCGAAGTCACTGCTCGGCGAAATCCTGGAAGAAGAGAAAGCTGCTGATGAAAAGCTCAGCCGCATTGCAGAAAGTTTCGTAAACGAGTCTGCGTTAAAAGAATAAATTCTCAACCATCGTGTGAGTACCTGAGCATCGGGGCTGCAACTGGCAGGCAGCCCCGATGCTCAGAACTCTTTTAAAACACTTGGACCTTATTTTTTACAAGTTTCACCAACCACAACTGTTATGAAAATGCTAATCCGGGCGACCGCCGTCGCCGCATGTCTGACCGCAGGCGCGGTGTGCACCTCCTGCGGCAACCATAACTCCAGTCAACGTTTTGAGGGTTACGCCAACGATACGTCTGCAACTTCCACCCAGGATACTTTTATCCGCGGCGACAGCGACCCTCGCGCGCAGGGAATTCAGGGTACCGAACAACATGACTCCGTCCGGGTGAAAAAGCCGGCAGAGCAGGATTCAGGGCAGGACAAACAACCTTAAGACACGGAGATCCCTTTAAGGAAATCCTGCTGTCATGCGGATTTACCGATCTCTCTTCAAAGGCGTCAGGATGTTCAGTACGCCTTCAGCCACTTGTATGTTTAATTCCCCTTCTTCACATTTCAGGATTTCGTCGTCGACATGCATCCAGGTCGCCGGAACGGAAAGAATAATTTCGCGGGCGGAAATTTGCAGATAGGTAAAGTCGTCGGGCCGGCCATTCTGCATGGCGCGCACGTGCCGCAGTAATTTCATGCGATGAGCCGCCGGAATCAGCACCAGGTCAAGAATACCGTCCCCAGGATCTGCATTTCCGGCCAACACGAGGTTAGGCCCTATGGAACGGGTATTCATTACTTCAACCAACAGATAGTCCCCGTCATAAACGACGCCATCTGCCTTTATTCCGAGTGATAGGGGTTCGAATGTCTGGGCTATGTCAGCCAGCATTTCGAGCGCAATAGCAAGCCGCTCATCTACCGGGCCATCCGGATTACCTATCTTGTCCATTTTCCGGATCAAAGCGGGAAAGACGCCTATCCCCATGCCCTCCACAAAAAAGTCGGTCTGGGAAAGGCCTTCCACTCTCCCGACGTCCAGGCTACGTGCCGTACTTTCCCGCAGCAGGTCAATAGCCCTTTCGGGATCCCGGGGAATCGCAAAAGTCCTGGAGATATTGTTTGCCGTACCCAGCGGGATGATGCCGATCGTAGGCGGGCGTCCTTCGGGCACGCGGCGAATCAGGGACCCGATGACAGCACGTATAGAACCATCTCCCCCCGCTACCAACAGAACTTTGGCGCTGACGTCGAAACTTTCCCACGCCGGGTCCTTCAGGGATACACAGTGACAGGCAAAACCTGACTCCTCCACCCTGACAACCAGCTCAGCAGCCGGGTGGGTTGAGTTTCCCGCTTCGGGGTTATGAAACAAAACGACAAGATCCATTTGCGGGAAGTTTTTTGATACAATCTATGCAAAAGCATACCTGGCATTCTTTTTGATCGCATTAGTCTACCAGTTTGTCACTAAACTACAAGTAGCATGAGGATTCTGGTAACCAATGACGACGGGATTTATAGTCCTGGCATTGCCGCCCTCGCCGGCGTTGCAGCAAAATTCGGAGAAGTGACAGTAGTCGCTCCCAATGTGGAACAATCCTCAATGGGACACGCCATCACCTCCAGCCGGCCGCTTTCGTACAAGAAAGTACCGTCCCTTATCGAAAGCGCTGAAGCCTATAAAGTAAATGGTACACCGGCAGACTGTGTGGCGCTGGGAACACACCTGATAGACAAGATTGACATTGTTCTTTCGGGAATCAACATGGGCCCCAACCTGGGAAATGCCATCTGGCATTCAGGAACCCTGGCAGCCGCGAAACAGGCCACTTTACTCGGTTTGAGGGGAATTGCGTTCAGTACGCCCACAAAAGACGCCGAGCCGGATTTCGAATTGCTGGAACCTTATATAGCAAGCACCCTGAGTCTGTTGCTGGAAGAAAAAGACATGAAGCTGGTAAATGTCAATTTTCCTTACCGACCGGCCGGCGTTAAATGGACCCGCCAATCCGTTCAATATTATGACGGGTACATCGTACCGGGCGAGGACCCGATGGGGCGCAAACATTATTGGTTTACCATAAAACCTCTTGAGCCGGCAGAAAAAGGCTCTGATCGCTGGGCACTCGAAAACGGCTTCGTTTCAATAACTCCCCTGCGGCTGGATCTGACCAGCGAAGAGGAACTGAGCGCAGCGTTGAAAAAACATCCGGTCCCTGAAGTGGTAACGCCGGAGGTTCCTCATTAACGTGTGTAAAACTGTTGATCGGGATACGGTAAAATATCTACAGAATACCACAGGATAAGAGCCGGCATTATACCATCTAACTTTGATGCAACTCTTACAAAGAGTTATATATCCACGCCAGTACTTTCGTCCGGCGGACCTTCAACAAGCCGCCGGCCCGAAAGGATTCAGTTTGCAAAAAAGTCTCCCGCAGGTAACAGCGGGAGACTTTTTTGTAAACTCCGTATCTGCTGAAATCGCTATGCTTCCTTCAGTTCTTTTTTTGCCAGGTATTCGGCAATCTGTACCGCGTTCGTAGCAGCTCCTTTCCTGAGGTTATCAGCAACAATCCAGAGGTTCAGCGTATTGGGCTGGCTTTCGTCGCGGCGGATACGCCCCACGAAGGTATCGTCCTTTCCGTGCGCGGTAAGCGGCATTGGGTAAACGGCATTCTTGGGATCATCCTGGACCACCACTCCTTCGGACTCGGCGAGTAATTGCCGGACTTCGTCCAGGTCAAACGCCGAGGCAAGCTCGATATTCACAGCTTCCGAATGCCCGCCCATGGTTGGGATCCGTACTGTGGTTGCCGTGACGGCCACGGTATTGTCGCCAAGAATTTTCTTGGTTTCGTTGGTCATTTTCATTTCCTCCTTGGTATACCCGTTATCCAGAAAGACATCGATATGAGGCAACACATTCAGGTCAATCGGGTGCGGGTAGACTTTCGGTGCGTCATGATCGCCGCTGCGCTCTGCAAACAACTGATCTACCGCCGCTTTACCCGTTCCGGTTACCGACTGATAGGTAGAGACCACCACCCGCTTCACACCGTATTTTTTGTGTAGCGGGTTCAACACCAGCACCATCTGGATAGTTGAACAGTTCGGATTAGCGATGATCTTATCCGATTCTGTCAGGGTATCCGCATTGATTTCGGGTACGATCAGCTTTTTGGTAGGGTCCATGCGCCAGGCAGAGGAATTATCGATCACAGTAATACCTGCCTCAGCAAACTTCGGCGCGAGCGCCAGGGAAGTGCCGCCGCCTGCGGAAAAAATCGCAATGGCAGGTTTGGCTTTTATGGCATCCTCAAACCCCACCACCTTGTACTGCTTTCCCTTGAAGGTCACCTCCTTACCAACGGAACGCTCCGAGGCAACAGGCAACAACTCGGTCACCGGGAAGTTACGTTCTTCGAGAACTTTGAGGATTTCGCTACCGACGAGACCGGTAGCCCCAACTACTGCGATTTTCATTTTACATTAACCGATAAATAGTGAACAATTGTATTGATAATTCTACCTGCACAACCCGAACTATTGAAAATTGGTGCAAAGGTATGGATAATTGATATTCGTATCCGAGAAATACCCCGCAATATTTGTAAAGGTCGCTAAGTTCCGATACAATGGGTATCTTTCCCCAACATTTGCATTCTATACTGTAAGTGTCATGAAGTTAAGGTCGTGGCCCATTCCAACCCTAACATTCCCAGTATCAGAGATACCCTTGTCTTAATTTTAAAGTCTTAACGCGTATGAACTCCCGTTCCTTTGCGCTGACCGCAGCCCTGATTCTCTCAAGTCTATGCGGATTTGGCGCTCCCCGGCTTAAGATTGCCTATTTTCAGGCCGATGTCACTCCATCTGTCGGCATCCCCGTCGCCTACGCGCCTACCCGATCCATAGTAGATTCCCTCAGTGCCCGTGGTGTTGTAATTTCACCTGAAGGCCAGAAACCCATTGTACTGTGTGTAGTCGACTGGTTGCTGATTTCCAACGAATCTTCCGACCTTTTCAGGAACTACCTTGCCAAGGCTGCCGGCACTACCCCCGACCGGGTGAGTGTTCATACTGTTCATCAGCACGACACGCCGTGGTGCGACCAGTCTTCGGAAAAAGCGCTTGCCGCCAACGGACTGGGCGGCATCAGGTTTGACCTGCAATTTCTTGACGGCTGTATGAGAAGAACGGCTGAAGCCCTGGCAAGAGCGCTTCCCAAAAGCAAGGAGGTAAAAAAGGTGGGATTCGGCGAGGCTAAGGTGGAAAAAGTAGCGTCTAACCGCAGGATCCTGGGCCCTGACGGAAAGGTCAGGATTGTCAGGTTCAGCAGTTCCAGAGACAGCGCCGCTATACAGGCGCCCGAAGGCCTGATCGACCCCTTCCTGAAAAGCGTGAGCTTCTGGGACGGAAGCGGAAAGCCTATTGTTGTATTGAACTACTACGCTACCCATCCGCAAAGCTACTATGGACAAGGGGACGTGAACCCGGAATTTATTGGGATGGCCAGGAACGCCCGGCACAACAAGTCCGGTATCCCGCAGCTTTTTTTCATAGGGGCAGCGGGGAACATCGCAGCCGGGAAATACAACAACGGCTCCCCTGAAATGAGACAGGTACTGGCCGACAGAATTGAAAAAGCCCTCGATGAGGCGTTCGAAAATACCGTACAACAACCTGCGCCGGAAAAAATCAGCTGGCAGGTAGCTCCGCTCCGGCTGCCTCTGGCCGGGTTTATGGTTGCAGACTCACTCAAAAACCAGCTTGCCGACACCTCGAAAGATTTCAATACCCGGTTTGCAGCCGCCCGGCAACTGGCCTGGCTGGAAAGAAATAAACGCAACGCACCTGTGGTGGTGACCTCCCTGCAACTGGGCGGAATCAGGTTGTTACAGCTTCCCGGCGAACCTTTTATCGAATACCAGCTGGCGGCGCAACAATACCGCCCGGGAGAAAAAGTATGTACCGCCGCCTACGGAGACGGGGGTATGGTCTATATCGGCACATCTGTAGCTTATTCCCAGGGCGGCTACGAAGTAGACCGGCGTGTCAATGCAACCAATGAGAAAGCCGAGGCCGTACTGACCCGGGCCATCAGGGACGTAATGAAGCCTTGAATCGCTCCCCTGCCCTATTAACCTTAAACCCAGATGCCGATGTTACCGTTTCAAAACGCACTCGCAGGATTTTGCAGCCTCGTCACCCTGATTCTCATAGCCACAAGCTTCTCCGAATCAAAACCCCCGGACCTGAAAATCGCGTATTTCGAAACAGACGCCACTCCGCCAATAGGCAGCCCGGTTGCCTATGCGCCTGCCCGGTCCATTACCGACTCCCTGAGCGCCAGGGGTGTAGTTCTGACCGGTATTGGAAAACCCATTGTTCTCGCCACGGTCGACTGGATCACAATTGCCAACGAAGGCCTCACCAAATTCTCTCAGAAACTGGCACAGGCGGCCGGTACCACTGCTGACCGCGTGTCCATTCACGTACTCCACCAGCATGACACCCCAAGGTGCGACATATCCACGGAGAAACTGCTGGAAAAACATGGCCTGGGCGGAAAGCACCATGACATGAAATACCTGAACCGGGTGATGGACCAGGCCTCACTCGCCGTCAGTTCGGCTATGAAAAGGCTTCAGCCGGTTACTCATATCGGGATCGGCAAGGCAAAGGTCGACAAAGTGGCGTCTAACCGGCGGATCCTCGGCCCGGACGGCAAAGTGGCAATTGTCAGATTCAGCAGCGCCACTGACCCCAAGGCCATTGCCGCACCCGAAGGCCTGATTGACCCGTGGCTCAGAAGTGTCAGCTTCTGGTCCGGTGACAAGGCCGTTGTTGCATTGAGCTACTATGCTACGCATCCGCAGAGCTACTACGGGAAAGGTGACGTTACCGCTGAGTTCATCGGTATGGCGCGCAAAGCCCGGGAAGCCACCACGGGCGTTCCCCAGGTATTTTTTATCGGCGCGGCAGGCAATGTGGCAGCCGGGAAATACAACGACGGCAGCCAGGCAATGCGCGCTGTGCTCGCAGAAAGAATAGAGAAAGCGATGACCGCTTCATGGGCCGCTACGGAAAAAAGGGAGGTGTCTCCCCAAAACAATTGGAGCAGCCAATTGGTACAGCTTCCCCCCGCTGCGCACATGAAAGTTGATTCACTTCAAAACATTCTGAACGATACAGGCTCGCCCGCTGCATCCCGTTTTGGCGCCGCCAGGAAACTGGCCTGGCTGGAACAACAGAAAAAAGGCGCCGGCATCCGGGTCAGCTCACTGCGGCTCGGCGGCGTGCGGCTCCTGCATCTGCCGTCGGAACTGTTTGTGGAATACCAACTGAATGCGCAGAAGCTGTGTCCCGAAGAAGAAGTCTGTACCGCCGGGTACGGCGAAGGCGGTCAGGGCTACATCGGCACCCAAATCGCCTACACGCAGGGCGGGTATGAAGTTGAACCGCGGGTATCAATGGTAGCTCCAGCCTCAGAAAAAGTATTAATGTCAGCCATCCAAAAAGTATTAAAGTAGGTGTGGGGTATGAGGTGTGAGGTATGAGGGGCGTTCTCCCTCACATCCCACACCTCATACCTCACACCTACCAACTCAAACCTTTCACCCAAATGAAAAGACTGTTTTTTCAGATTGCCGGATTAGTGCTCATGCTTGCCGGTGCGCTTTCGTGCCAGACCAAACCGAAAGAGACGGAAGAAAAACCTCCGCACATTGTTTTCCTGATCAGCGAAGATCCGCTTAATTACAAAGCTACCACCACCATTCCGCCGTTTGCCCAAAAGCTGGCAGAAGAGCAGCACTTCAAAACCACTGTGTTGAAGGGAGAAGGTGAAAAGCTGGAAGCGCACCATTTCCCGGGGCTGGAAGCCTTGAATGACGCCGATCTGCTGGTGGTTTTCTGTCGCCGCCTCGCCCTGAAGCCCGAGCAGATGCAGCTCATTAAAGGGTATCTGAAAAAGGGAAAACCTCTCATCGGGCTCCGAACGGCCAATCATGGCTTCTCAGTGCGGGACACCGTAGCGCCGGGATACGAAGATTGGTGGGGCTTTGTTCCTGAAATACTGGGTTGTGAAAACCGCGGCTACGAGCCGGAAGAACTGGGGACCGATGTAAAGGTAGTGTCGGAGCAGGTAACCCACCCGATCCTGAAAGGCATCGACCCCGCCCTTCCCTGGCGCAGCAACGGCCAGGTTTATAAAGTGGCGCCCCTGATCGACACGACCGCAACGGTACTGTTGACCGGCAGCACTGTGAACGTCACGGAACCGTTTGCCTGGACACGGAAAACCGCCGATGGCAGTCCAGTATTTTATACGGCATTGGGCTACCCGGACGATTTTAAAAATCCACAGTTCATCCAGTTGTTAAAAAATGCCATTGACTGGTCATTGGGCCATTAATTTGCCCTGCACCATAAACCCTTTTTCCTTATTTTATGCGTAGCGCAACACTAACAGTTCCAAACCTGTTTTTGAGGGCCGCCGCCCGGCAAATGACTTCCATTTTGCTGGTTTGCGCCGGACTTATGTTCTTCCCGCAGTCCTTTCTTCAGGCACAATCTTCCGATGTAAGGATTGTTGCTTTTGGAAATTCCATCACAGCGCAGCGAAAAACAGTACAAAAAGTATTTGCGCAGAGGTTGCCCGAACTCCTGAAAGAGCGGGGAATCAATGCGACTGTCATCAATTCGGGTGTAGGCGGAAGCCACTCCGGGCGGGTGATTGACAACCGGCCGACCGCTCATATTCAACATGCCCAGAACCGGTTCCAGGCGCAGGTCCTCGATCATCACCCGGACCTGGTAATCATTGGCTTTGGCGCCAATGACGCCTACATTGACACCAAAAAACCAGGAGATCCTTCTCGGATTCCGCTGGAGAAATTCCGGAACAATATGAGTTTCATGGTGGAAACCCTCCAGGCAGCCGGTATAAAAGTGGTCCTGATGGCCACCAATGGCTATAAGCCGGCAAACCGGGATTTTTTGCACGAACGGCTTCTTGAATATATCAGCGAAGTCGAAAAGATTGCGCGGAAATACAACACCGGATTCGTCAATAACCAGGCAACTTTTGAGAAATTTGAACAATCGACGGGAAAATCGGCATCCGCCCTCTTCGAGGACTACCTTCACCCTAACGACGAAGGACACCGCCTCATTGCCGAATCACTTGCCGCAGAGATTCAAAAGGTACTGGCGTTGCGGAAGGCCGGCAAAAAGAACATCCTGGTCAGCAAAGACCAGAACGGTGCACCTATAACGCTTCCCAAAGCTTCCAGATGGGAATCATACCGCAAACAGGTCCGGGCGCGGATGGAATCCGTAATGGGGCCCCTGCCGGACCGCAAGCTTCCGGCGCCTGCCTATGAAGTGACCGATTCTCTCAAAACCGCGAAATACACGCGGTTGCATATCCGCGTAAAAGTTAAAGACGACGAAGTGGTTCCGGCCTACCTTTACCTCCCTAACTCTATTAAAAAGGGGGACAAAATACCGGCTATGATCGCGCTTCATGAAACCGATCCGGCCGGGAAAAAAAGTGTGGACGGTGAAGGCTCCTACGAAAAATCCCGGCAAACCCTGGGTTACGGGAAAGAACTCGCCGCAAGAGGTTACGTGGTAATCGCCCCGGATTATCCGAGCTTCGGGGAAAGTGTACCTTATGACTTCACACAAGATGCCTATGAATCAGGTACGATGAAAGGCATATTCAACCATATGCGCTGCATTGACCTGCTCGAACAACTCGATTTTGTAGATAATAAAAACATAGGAGCCATCGGGCATTCTCTGGGCGGGCACAATTCCATGTTTCTTTCAGCCTTTGATGAGCGGGTCAAAGTAACCGTCAGCAGCTGCGGATGGACTCAGCTGGACTACTATGATATAGGGCCGGAAGCTTCCGAACGGTACGGCGGCCGGCTTGGTCCGTTTGCCCAGCAACGATACATGCCATTATGGTCGAAGTACGGGCTGGATGGTGCAGGAAAGCCGTTTGAATATCATGAGCTGATCCTGGCGATTGCGCCGCGGGCGTTTTTTTCAAGCTCTCCCACAGGCGACAAAAATTTTGATGTAGCCGGAGTAAAAGAGGGTATCTGGCTCGCAGAAAAAGGATATAGTTACCTGAGTGTTCCAAATCGTTTACAGGTACGATATCCTGAGACAGGCCACGAATTCCCGGGCGCCGCGCGGGAAGAGGCGTACCAGTTTATTGACCAAATTCTTTCCAAAAAAAGTGACTAATCCGAAATCCATAATGAATACAGGGGCGAAACGCTTCAGGCGGCTAACTGCAAAAAAAATCCGGTCGGGTGTGCTGGCAGCCGGTGCGGCGCTCCTGTCGGTAAACCTGGGCGCGCAGAATGTTCAACTATCGGTAGGTTTCGGCGAAAAAGATATAACTCCGGACCTGGCGGTAAAAAACTGGGTCACCGGGAAGCCCTATCCGAAAGTAAACGACCCGCTGCACACCCGGGTAATGGTGATTACCGACGGCAGAACGAAAGCCGTTGTCGTTAGCCTGGACCTGACAGATGCGGGTGAATCCGCCACCGACGAGATTCGGGAAGCAGTTTCCCGCGCGCTGAAAACCCGGAAGGACAATATCCTGGTTACAGCCACCCATACCCATTCCGCCCCCTGGGCGCCGGTTTACAAAAATGGCTACCGGGGCAAAGAAAATGACACATGGTGGGCGATCCGGTACATGCCGGCCCAGAATGAGTACCCGCCGTTTAAAAAGTGGATGAACAAACTGCTGGAAAACGTGGTAGCCGCAGCCAAAGAAGCCGACAACTCGTTACAGCCCGCTACGGTATGGATAGGTAAGGCGGACATCTCGGCCTATGCCAACAACCGCAGGCCCGTAAGGCCGAAATGGGGCGTTATAAAAAACGATATCCCGAAAGGTTATTCCTTCAAACATGAGGCCTACGCGCCGGAGGTGCTGACTGACGGCAGTAATTACGGCCCCATGGACCGGACGATGAGCCTGGTTTCATTCAGAGACAGGAACGGGAAAAACATCGCTTCCTTTTACCATATGTCGGTGCATTCTGTTGCCATATATCCTTACTCCGATGAAATTTCTTCCGACTGGCCGGGAGAAGCCACCAAGCAAATCCAAAAGCAACTGGGCGGGAAAGCCATTTTTCTTCAGGGTGCTGCCGGGGACATCAACCCGTGGCGACGGGGCCGGGAGGCCGTCAACGAAATGGGGGCAGGTGTTGCGCAGCGCGCCAGTAAGGCTTATGAGCTAAGCGTACAAATTGCGACCGATTCCATACGGATCGAAAGAGCCGAAGCCGCGCTCCCGCTCGACAAAAAAGGGAAAGAACGTACCGGGCTGGCCCTGGTCCCGGCGGAAGTTCAGGCGCTTGCCATCGGTCCGCTTGCCCTGGTTACCCTTCCGGGGGAACCGCTTACCGATATGGGAGCTTCGATACGGAAACGTTCACCATTTCCGCACACGCTGGTGCTTGGCTACTCCAACGGAAACGGCGTTCACTACGTCGCTCCTCCGGGAGAAAAATCGAAGGGAGGCTATGAAATGGAGTCCGGAACTGTCGGTGAGGACGATGCCGGCCTGATCCTGATTGAAGCTGCCGTCCGGTTACTTGACGAAAATGTGCGTATTCCATCCAAATAACACCGTATGCTTAGTTATAATGGATTTATGGGAGGTTGGAAACCGGAGATCGGAAAGCGGCCCGTTTGCACGCCTGATTTCCGATTTCCGACATCCGATTTCCGATCACTGATTTCCGATTTCCAACTTAAAATGCTTGCTATCCTTCTCTGCTGCTGGATAGCCGGCGGCGGGAAAGCTGTGGCGCAGCGAAAAAACGGAGCCAATCCCAGGGCGCTCAAACAAGCCGAACAAAAATGGGCGGCGAAGCGGAAAGAAACCCTCAAAAACATGGAAAAGGTCATGGGGCCTCTTCCCGACCGCTCAGGTCTTCCTGTTCCGGTAGCAATCGTAAGAGACTCGTTATCGACACCGAAATTTGATCGTTATACCATTCACCTTCAATCTTTTCCGGGCGAAATAGTACCTGCGCTACTTTACGTACCCAAGCACCGGCCTGCAGGTGCCAAAACCCCGGCGGTACTGGCCCTGCATGGTACGGGAGACCTCGGGAAACACCTGCTTGACAGTGCCACTGCCCGTCCTAACCGGGCACATGCCACAGAACTGGCGCATCGCGGCTACGTGGTATTGGCTCCGGATTACCCGAGTTTCGGCGACCTGAAACAACATAATTTTGAAAAAGACCGGTTCCAGTCCGGCACTATGCAGGCCATTTTTAACCACATGCGCTGCCTGGACTACCTGCAATCCCGGCCCGACGTCGACCCCGGTCAGCTCGGCGTGCTCGGACACTCCCTGGGCGGCCACAACGCTATGTTCCTGGGCGCCTTTGACGAGCGGGTAAAGATCGTGGTGGCAAGTTGTGGCTGGACGCTTTTCCATTATTACAACGCCGGTGCAGAAGTCACTAAAAAACACGGCGGACCGCTGGGTCCCTGGGCGCAGGATCGGTACATGCCGCTTGTCAAAACGCAGTATGGCCTGGATCCCGACAAAATGCCTTTTGATTTTGACGACGTCATCGAGGCGATCGCTCCGCGCTACTTCTTTTCCAACTCACCGGTCAACGACAGCAATTTCAACCTGGAAGGCATAAAAAAAGGAATAGAAAACGTGAAAGCCGCCTACAGGGAACTAGGTGTTCCGCAAAATCTCGAAGTCCACTACCCGGAAGCAGGTCACGACTTCCCGGTAGAAATAAGGGAAATGGCGTATCGAAAATTGGATTCTCTACTAAAAAAATAAGCATGACAAGTTTTTCAGCCTTTCGCCTGATTTCCTGCCTGTTGACCGTGGTACTGGGTCTGTCTTCTGCCACTTCTTCAACAGCGCAAAAGGCGGGAAAGAAACCCCACCTGGTATTCCTGATCAGTGAAGATCCGCTCAACTACGAAGCGCATATCACCATTCCGCCTTTTGCAGACAGCCTGCAAAAAACCGGGCGGTTTACTACTACCGTGCTCAAAGGCAGCGGCCCGCATGAAAACTTCAGATTCGGCAATCTGGAGGCCCTTCGCAAGGCTGATGTACTGGTAATCTTTTGTCGCCGCATTGCGCTCCCCTATGACCAGATGGAAAAAATAAAAGCTTTTATCCGGTCCGGAAAGCCGGTGGTGGGTATCCGGACAGCCAATCATGGATTCTCTGTTAGAGAAAAACTGGCGGTACCGGGACACGAAGCCTGGTGGGGATTTGTGCCCGACATCCTGGGGCATGAAAACAAGGGGTATGAGCCGGAGCCGCTGGGGACATTGGTAGAAGTGAAACCTGAAAATGCCAGCCATCCTATTCTCAAAGGGATCTCGGCCAATCCCTGGAAAAGCAAGGGCTCAACCTATAAGGTGAGCCCGCTGATAGATCCGAAAGCCGTCGTTTTGCTGACCGGCAGCACGCCCAATGTAAAGGAGCCCGCTGCCTGGACCCGCAGGAACGACTACGGCGGAAAAGTTTTTTATACCTCCCTGGGGTATCCGCACGATTTTGCGGAATCTCAATTCAGGCAGTTGCTCGTAAATGCACTGACCTGGGCAGCGGAATAACAGTGGTAAAACAATAACAATGGGTAAGATCAATAAATCGGGAAGCCTCTTTAAACATACAGCGCTTGCAGCAGCAATTGCGGCAGCTTGTACGGCTTGCCCGGTAATTGCCCAAACCTGGAATCTCGAAACAAAGGCCGCACAATGGCAGCCCCGTGATTCGCAGGGCCAGCTGGTTTTCAATAACAGCATGTGGATACTAGGCGGCTGGTTTACTTCCAATGCCGCTCCCCCGCGTGATGTATGGCGCTCCAACAACGGGAAAGACTGGGAGTTGGTGACTGCCGATGCCCCGTGGAAACACAGTGACTTCCCGATGGCGGTCGCATTTAAAAAACGGATGTGGATGATGGGCGGCTGGTACAACGGCCGTCTTCCAGGGCATGAAGCAGGCAATGAAATCTGGTCATCCGAAGACGGCGCTCAATGGAAATCCGAAGGCAAAGCAGCCTGGTCCCCCCGGCTGGCTGGGGCAATCGTTGAATTCAAGAACAAGTTATGGATTTTCGGCGGTTCCGAGAACTATTATTTTGGTGATGAGAAAAGCCTGAAAAATGACGTGTGGGTATCAAAGGACGGCAAGTCCTGGACCCGCGTGCTCGAAAACGCTCCCTGGGCGCCGCGGGCCTATCACCAGGTAGCGGTTTTTAAGGGAAAATTGTACCTGATGGCCGGTGGGAACTACACGCCTGCCTACCAGGCACGCAATGACGTGTGGGTGTCGGAAGACGGAAAAAACTGGAAACAGCTCACTGAAAAGGCTCCCTGGCATGAAAGGCTCTGGTTTACCAGCGCCGTCTACCGGGACCGCCTGTGGATACTGGGAGGCTGGTCCAATAGCCCGTCGAAAAACTGGGACGACGCCTGGTACACCGAAGACGGAGTAAAATGGACCCAATATAAATCCGGCCAGGCATGGAAGGAACGACATGCACAAGCCACTTTCGTTTTTGACGATAAACTCTGGATCGGTGGCGGTATGACCCCGCCTCTCGTCAATGACGTGTGGTCTTTGTCCTTGCCCAAAAAGTGGAATCCTGAAAAATAAACCTAACCAAATACGCGAATCAAAGCAGTATCGACCTATTAATTTAAAATAAAAAATGCGCAAAAATACCCAAGTTACAGCCGCCTTCCCTTTGGCTGCCGCCGTGTTGATGCTGGCCTCTTGCCAGGAGCCACCCAAGTACCCCGCGGGACTGTCGGTGGAAGATGCCCTCAAGAAATTTGAGCTGAAAGAAGGTTTTTCGATAGAGCCTTTTGCCACCGAGCCTCATGTAAGTTCACCCGTCGACATGGCATTTGATGAAAATGGTGACGTGTTTGTGGTAGAAATGGCGGATTACCCTTTTCAGGCTGATACTACCCAGCCACGAGGCCGGATTAAGTTCCTGAAAGACCTGAATACCGACGGGAAAATCGACACTGCTTTTGTATTTGCCGAAGGGCTCCCCAGCGCGACCAGCGTGTTCCCCTGGAAAGGCGGCGTGCTAGTTGCGGCGGCACCCCGGATTTTCTTTTTGAAAGACACTACCGGCGACCACAAAGCAGACATCAAGGAAGTCCTGTTCACCGGCTTCTTCGACCGCAACTCTGAAGCCCAGATCACCAGCTTCCGCCTTGGTGTAGACAACTGGATTTATGCCAACAACAATGGTCAGGCCGGTAAGGTTACCAGGACCAGCAACCCGGCTGCGGGGCCACTCAATGTGGGTGGCGGCGATTTCCGCTTCAGGCTTGATAACGATAAATTTGAGACCGAATCCGGGAACGGGCAATTCGGGCTTGCGATTGACGACTGGGGCAACCGGTTTTTCTCGCAGAATACACTTTATATCCAGCAGGCACCGATCCAGGGCCGTTACCTGAAAAGGAACCCGTTCCTTCCCTCGACCCGCGGCAGCGTCAAGATTTACGAAGACGACGTCATGTACCAGCAAACGCCTCCTCCTGCATGGAGGGCGCAGCGCAGTGCACGCAGACAACACAACTACGACTCGCTCGGGCTTGACAGGGTCGAATGGGCGGAAGATCATTTCACCGGAGCTTCCGGCGGTACCTTCTACGGTGGCGACGGATTTCCTGAAGAATATTATGGTTCTATCTTCACCGGGGAGGTGGCCGGTAACCTCGTTCACCGTACCGTTCTGAAAACCAATCCCGGGAAGGCCGAGTTTGAAGCTACCCGCGGCAAAGGCGAAGAAACCCGGGAATTCCTGGCTTCTACCGACTCCTGGTTCCGCCCGACCACGCTTTACAGTGCACCCGACGGCTACCTCTACGTGGTGGACATGTACCTGCAGCACATCGAGACCCCCGTATCGATCCCGGATGACCTTAAAGCCGATATGGACTTCGAAGCCGGGAAAGAATTGGGTAGAATTTACCGGATTTTCCCCACAAACGGACCTAAAAAAGAGCTGAAAGGTATCAACCTGGGTTCAAAAACGACAGCCGAGCTGGTTGAAGTGCTCGGCAACCCGGACAAATGGTGGCGTACAACTGCCCA
Source organism: Ravibacter arvi (assembly GCF_039540405.1). Lineage (NCBI taxonomy): Bacteria > Pseudomonadati > Bacteroidota > Cytophagia > Cytophagales > Spirosomataceae > Ravibacter > Ravibacter arvi. Next base: position 67,524 of record NZ_BAABEY010000023.1, on the reverse strand, counting down.
GCGTCTGATCCTGGAAAGACAGGACAAATCCGTAATCCCTGCGTTGAAAGCACAGTTTGAAACCCACAAAGATCCCCGTACCCGGTTGCTTTCGCTTTATCTGGTCGAGTCTCTTGGCGGGCTGGATGCCGGCATGGCAAAAGCAGCCATGAAAGATGAAAACCCGGGCGTCAGAATTCACGGCGCCATCCTGTCGGAGCGGTACGCTCAAAACCTGCCTGACCTCCTGGAGCTTGCAAAAGACGCAGATGATCGCGTTGCGCTGCAGGTAGCATTAAGCCTCGGGCAGTTCCAGGGTGCAAAAGTTCAGGAAGCGCTGGCGCAGACGCTCGTCAAGTATGCTACACAACCGTTGTACCGGACTGCCGTGCTTACCTCAAATACAGGGTCATCACTGGAGTTCCTGAACTATGTGGCAAAACAACCCGGTTTTAGCGGGAATGCTGACCTCGCGAAATTTGCCGAAGATCTTGCCTATGTAGTGGCCGCACGCGGCAACAGCGGCGAACTGACCAGCCTGCTCAACGGGTTGAGCCAGTTTGACGCAGCCGTTCAAAAGAATATTGCTCAGGGCCTTGAAAAAGGCTTTGCCAAAACACCCGACGCTGTCAAGCAATCGGCTTCCATAAAGAAAGCCATTGAAAGCGCCTCGGCCAAGGCTTCTGACGATTTGAAAGCCTCTCTGGGGAAATTGAAGTAAGGGGTGAGGTATGAGTCGTGAGGTGTGAGGTTCAATCCCAACCCTTACGGCTCACACCTCAAACCTCACGGCTCATACCTCACGGCTCACACCTCAAACCATCCATTACCCAAATGAATACTAGTAAGTTTAGCAGAAGGACTTTTTGTTCCAACCTCCTGGGGAACGGCGCGCTGTTGCTTGGCGCCGGTAGTTTATTGGCCAGTTGCGGCGGAGAGAAAAAACAGGACGCTAAGACCGAAGCAACGCCGCCTGCCGAAGCCACTGAAACCGCTCCGCAGGCCGCAGGCACTGACCCCTGTACTGATTTTTCAAAAGTAGAACCGTCAGAACTGGAGAAACGGAAGGCACTGGGCTATGTGGAAAAATCGCCAATACCTGAAAACCTGTGCGAAAACTGTAAGCTGTTTGTTCCCGGACAGGCAGACGCAAACTGCGGTGGATGCCAGCTTTTCAAGGGGCCCGTTTTCAAAGACGCCTACTGTACCTATTGGGCCGACCCCGCTGTCTGATCCCGGCACATTGACCACCAATCCCGGACGAACTCCGGGTACCAAATAAAAAACGAAAGTGAGTAACAATTCAAATACCTTCCTGAAATGGGTTCACACCATTACGCCCGGCCTGATCACAGCGGCCCTGGTGTTTGGCCCCAGTAAGCTCACCATCACCTCCAAGCTCGGAGCGTTGTACGGATATGACATGCTGTGGATTGTCGCTGTGGCAATCTTCTTTATGGCCGTATTCGCCGCAATTGCGACGAGAATAGGCGCGGCGGCTGACGTTTCACTCCTGCAGATTGTACGCAGGAAGTGGGGCAAAACTCCTGCTTTAGCGCTTGGAGTCGGCGTTTTCCTGGTTTCCACTTCTTTCCAGGCCGGTAATTCCATCGGAGTCGGAATTGCGCTCGGTGAGCTCACCGGCACATCTCCCAAACCCTGGCTCCTTGGCTGCACGGCAATCGCGATCGGGCTGCTCTTTTTCAGAAAGTTTTATTCCGTTCTGGAGAAGACCATGATCACGCTCATCCTGTTGATGTTATTCTCCTTTATTACCGTGTTCGTGCTGTCTCAGCCCAGCCCGGTAAGCATTGCAAAAGGTTTTGTGATCCCGTCTATACCCGACGGGGCGCTTGGGCTTCTGATTGCCTTTGTTGCTTCATGTTTCTCTATCGTGGGCGCACTTTACCAGTCTTACCTCATTCAGGAGCGGGTCAGGCTGAACCCGGCGTTGAAAAACGCAAAAAATGACAGTCTGACCGGCACGCTTTTGCTCGGCGTAATGAGTGCCATTGTTATCATCTGCGCCGCTGCGGTTCTGAACCCGAAAGGACTAACCGTGAATTCCGGTTCGGACATGGCAAAAGCGCTTGAACCAATTTTTGGGCATAATGCTTCTACCCTCTTCCTGATCGGCCTGTTCGGTGCGGCATTTTCTTCGCTGATCGGAAACGCATCCGTCGGGGGTACGCTCCTGAGCGATGCGATGGGTTATGGCAGCAGCTTCGGATCAAAATCCGTACGCCTCGCCACCGCACTGGTAATGGTCGTAGGTGCAGGAGTCGCCCTTTCTTTCGGCGGACTCCCGCTGGAACTGATCGTGTTTGCGCAGAGTGTAACCATTTTCGTCGTACCGTTTATCGGGATTGCCATGTACATTGTCTCGAACGACAAATCAATCATGGGCGACAAGGTGAATACTCCCTTTTATAAAATCGCCGGTCTGGCCGGCCTGATTCTCATCATCACGCTGGCTTTAATCAATATCAAGGAATTGTTTCTTAAATAAAATAAATACAATAGTTTATGACCCAAATTAGCAACTTGCTGGAACGTTTTTTAACGCCATCTGATGCGCTTGTTCAAGATATATCCCAACTGGAAGGCGATGTTTTAATTTTGGGTGCAGGCGGGAAAATTGGCCCCAGCATTGCACGTCTTACAAAAAAAGCACTTCAACTGGCAGGCAAAACCAACCGTGTAATAGGAGTTTCAAGATTTAGTGAGGCCGGCCTCAGCGAATCGCTTGAAGCCGACGGTATAGAAACTATTTCGGCCGATATTCTTGACGATGCACAACTTCAGGCGCTCCCCGAAGTAGCCAACGTGTTGTATCTGGCCGGTACCAAATTCGGAACAAAAGACAAGGAGTCATACACCTGGGCAATGAACGCCTATCTTCCCGGTCGCGTGGCGGAAAAGTTCAAAAACAGCAGGATCGTGGTATACTCCACCGGGAATGTCTACCCCTTTGTAGACATCACTTCCGGCGGCGCCAGTGAAGATGTAAAACCCAGCCCGGTAGGCGAGTACGGCCAGTCATGCCTGGGACGTGAGCGTATGTTTGAACACTTCTCGCTGAAATACGGTACGCCGGTACTGATTTACCGCCTTAATTATGCCATCGATTTCAGGTATGGTGTTCTCCTTGAGGTAGCAAAATCAGTGCTTGCTGACAAGCCGATCGACCTCACTACAGCATTTGTAAACGTAATCTGGCAAAGCGATTCTAACGAAACCGCGATCCGGTCGCTGCTTCACTGTGCTTCCCCGCCCAAATTGCTGAACGCAACCGGCCCTGAAACAGTATCAGTGAAGTGGCTGGCGGAAGAATTCGGCAAGAAATTCGGCAAGACGCCCCAGTATACAGGCGAACCGCAGACTTCGGCCCTGCTCAGCAACGCCGCCGAATCGTTTAAACTGTTCGGCTACCCAAGAGTAAGTCTGAAACAAATGATTGATATCACCGCTACCTGGTTGCTGGAAGGCGGAGAAACTATTAACAAACCGACACACTTCCAGGAGCGGAAGGGCCAATTTTAATATTAAAGAGAACATGTTAAGCGAAGAGAAAAAGGAACTTCTGTATTCCGGAACCGTAATTCCGGCGCACCCGTTGGCACTGAACGAGAACCGTGAGCTGGACGAAGAAAAACAACGAAGATTGACCCGCTACTATATGGCGGCCGGTGCCGGCGGTGTTGCAGTTGCAGTCCATACCACCCAGTTCGAAATCCGGGATGCGGAGCATAACCTTTTTGAACCGGTGCTGAGGTTGGCGGCAGAAGAAGTGGATGCGGCCGATTTAAAGCGCCCTTTCCTCAAAATTGCGGGCGTGGTCGGCAAAACCGAACAGGCGCTGAAAGAAGCCGAGCTTGCTAAAAAATACGGCTATGACATGGTTCTCCTGGGCATGGCCGCCTTCAAAACAGAAACGGAGGAAGAAGTACTGAAGCACGTCGCTACCATTGCCAAAAAAATGCCTGTTTTCGGCTTTTACCTGCAAACCACCATCGGTGGCCGGGCGTTCAGCTACGATTTCTGGAAAGCATTCGCCGATACGCCGAATGTACTGGGGATCAAAGTCGCTTCTTTCAACAGGTACCAGACGATCGATGTGGTCAGGGCTGTTTGCGCATCAAACAGGAAAGATGAAATAGCCCTTTATACCGGTAACGACGACAATATCGTCAATGATCTCCTTACCGTTTACCGCTTCAATGTAGCGGGCAAACAGGTTGAGAAAAGGTTCGTCGGCGGGTTGCTCGGCCACTGGGCCGCCTGGACCGGTAAAGCGGTTACCCTGCTGAAAGATATCAAGGCACACATCGCTGCCGGTTACCCGGACAACTCGGAATTCCTGACCAGGAACATCGAGGTGACCGATATGAACGCAGCCATTTTCGATCCGTTCCATGGGTTTCACGGATGTATTGCGGGCGTCCACCAGGTGCTTTACCAGCAGGGGTTACTTGACGGGATCTGGTGTCTTAATCCCAATGAAGACCTCTCTCCCGGTCAGCTTGAAGAAATCCGGCGGGTATCAAATGACTATCCGCACCTGATAGACGACGATTTCGTAAAGGAATGGTTACAAACCGACAGTCAAATGGTTGCCAGATAAGAATCGATTTAGCTTTTTTCAATAGATGGTAGTTGCATATTTCGGCCGGACAATGTCCGGCCGAAATTTTTTTATCCGCCCGGTACCTGTAACACTTCCGGGAAACGCGGCGTAATGCTTTGTGACACCCTACAAGCACTCACCCAAATTTAATGCAAATGAAGCACCCCCATATGCCAGAATTCAGGAATTCCTCCTCTGTCCTGTTATCACTGATGCTGGCTTTACTCCTTTCCTGTAAAAACAACGATACCCTGCTCCCGGACGACGCAGAAATCGCGGGCGCTACCATTGAACCGGCAGTGACAGCTTCCAAGGCGCCGGAGGGAAATACCGGCACCGGCATAAATCCCAATGACCGTATCGAAACCCGAACCTTTTCCAGGAAGGTGACGATTCACTACGGGCCGGTCGTTTCCATTACCCAACCGGAAAACGGCGCCGGGATCGAATTCACAGTGTCGGGCGGGAACGTGGCGATCAGATCGACGGCGGGAGAAGTGGAATACGAATTGAGCGGGACTACCGCCGCCGGGTCTTTGAAAATTACCAGCGACAAGGCTTTTAAAGTCACCCTGAACAACGTCAACATTACCAATCCCGTCGGAAGCGCTCTCAACTTACAATCGGATTCGACAGCCTTTGTGATCATGATGCCGGGCACAACCAACACACTTGCAGACGGAAACGCTTATGACAAAACCGAAGACGGAAAAGGTACCCTCTTCAGTGAAGGGCCGCTCGTACTCAACGGTACAGGAGCGCTTGCCGTCAAAAGCCTCGGTAAGCATGCCATTGTGAGTGACGATTACGTGTATGTAGCCGGCGCCTCCATTACGGTAAGCGAGGCGCTGAAGGACGGTATACACGCAAATGACGCTGTGGTGATCGACGGCGGAACACTGAAGATTACCGCTACCGACGACGGGATACAATGCGAAAAAGGACACATTATCATCAATGACGGTAGCATTTCAATCAGTTCCACCGGGAAGGCCATCACGGCTTCCTACGACACAGATACGAAAATTGACCCCTACCTGACTCTCAACGGGGGACATATAAAAATCCAGTCGAAAGACGAAGGTATTGAGAGTAAAAGTGTGCTTACCGTCAACGGTGGTACCATTGAAATAGAGTCAACCGACGACGCCATAAATGCCGGCACTTTCCTCTATATCAATGGCGGTAATATTTTTGCCAGGAGCAGCGGCAATGACGGCATTGACAGCAACGGTCCGCTGACCGTTACCGGCGGAACCGTGGTAGCGGTCGGGGCAGCCAACCCCGAAGCCGGCGTTGACTGCGACCGGAGTACTTTCAAAATCACCGGCGGGATCGTAGTGGGGATTGGCGGCAGTACCAGCGTGCCGACAGCCTCGGTAAGCACTCAGCGATCGGTAGTATTGGGCGGGGGAGCTGCCGGACAGCTCCTTTCAATACTCTCCGATAAAGGGGCCGAAGCGCTCACTTTCCTGGCTCCCGCTGCTTACCAGACGCTGCTGTTTTCCAGCCCGAAACTGGAAGGAAATCTAACCTACCAGGTGTATACCGGGGGATCTGTCAGTGGCGCCGATGCCTTTGGCGGACTCTACCTGTCAGGTTCCTACGAGCCGGGCAACAGGTCGCCGGCCACCTTTACCACTACCGCTATGGTGACCACGGCAGGCGGCAATACTGGCCCCGGCGGTCGTTAGCCAAATCAAAAAATACCGTTTGTTTCTTTCTCTCGATATTTTTCTGTGATGTTTGGGTAGATTTAGGGGGCTATTCGGTTATAATCGAGTAGCCCTTCGCTTTGTTCTTGTAGTATTACTATATAATTGGTGAATTTTTCTTTTTTCAATCCAGCCGATCATCACGTTAAGCAGTAAAGTTTACATGGAAGATTCAAAAAAAACAACAAAAAACGGTTCTCCTTCCCGCAGGGATTTTATTAAGGCGTCATCATTGGCGGCATCTGCTTTTTTTATCGTACCGAGACACGTGCTTGGTAAAGGTTATATCGCCCCTTCCGACAAGCTGAACATCGCCGGCATCGGTGTGGGTGGAAAAGGAAAAAGCGACCTTTCCTCTTTTGCGAAAAGCCCGCGGGTAAACATTGTTGCCCTTTGCGACGTTGATGACCGCCAGGCGGTTGATTCACGCAAAAATTTCCCCAATGCGAAGTACTATAAAGACTTCCGTGAAATGCTGAACAAGGAGAAGAACAACATTGATGCATGTTCTATCTCCACTCCTGACCATACGCATGCCATTGCCACGCTTTCTGCCATGCAGCTGGGCAAACACGTGTATACCCAGAAACCGCTTACCCATAGTATCAACGAAGCCCGTATCCTTACACAGGCGGCAAAAAAATACAAGGTAGTTACCCAAATGGGAAACCAGGGCGGCTCCGGGAACGGCGTACGCCGCATGAAAGAAATTTATGATTCAGGAATTATCGGTCATGTGGACAAAGTGTATTGCTGGACCAACCGCCCGGTATGGCCGCAGGCAGTTCCAACCGACAAGACTTTCAAAATCCCCAAGGAGCTTGACTTTGATCTATGGCTGGGCCCTGCTCCGAAAGTAGCTTATAACGAAGCTTACCTGCCCTGGAACTGGAGGGGCTGGTGGCCATACGGTACCGGTGCACTCGGCGACATGGCTTGCCACATCATGGACCCCGTATTCCGTATCCTACCGATCGACTACCCCAAGTCAGTTGAGGCAAGCGTGGCCGGCAACTGGACCATGACGCTGCGTCCTGAAGACAATGCGCCGGCATGGACACCATTCTCGACCAATATTCACCTCGTATACCCAAGAAAAGACGGAGCCGGCGATCTGAAAGTAAGCTGGTATGACGGCGGTATCCTTCCCGAGCTTCCTGAAGAGCTGAAAGAAGGAGAAGAGTTCGGCAACTCCGACGGTGGGGTTATGTTTATCGGTTCCAAAGGAAAGCTGCTGGCCGACTGCTACGGTGCTCGTCCACGCCTGCTTCCGTTAAAAGACAACGAATTTGTAAACATCCCGGAAACGATCAAACGTGTTCCGAACGAAGACCACTACCTGAACTGGGTAGACGCCTGTCTGGCAGGGTATGGAAACGCTGAAACCAGTTCTCCTTTTGAGTACGCGGGACCATTTACCGAAAGTATCCTGATCGGGAACGTTGCGCTCCGTACCTGGATGCTCCGCGATAACCCGCAGGGTAAGCGTACCGTTGAGAAATACAACGGCCGCAAAAAGCTGCTCTGGGATGCCGCGCAAGGCAAAATCACCAACTGGGACCTGGCCAACCAATATGTAAACCGCGAATACCGCGACGGCTGGAACCTTACGCTTTAATTGCGGATTTCAATACAAAGCAAAACGCCTGCCCCGGGAGAGATTCCGGGGCAGGCGTTTTTTTACCGCAGCCGCCCATAGAAAAATAGTGCTATAAAAGAATCATATCTTGCTAAAAAATCACAAGTATCCCTTTCTCATCAGGCGTAAGTTTGCAGTATACCTGATTCTCTGTGTCCTTTCAAGGTAAAATGAACCGCCACATGATACGATTGCGCTACACGTTTCTTCTTCTGATACTGACGACCATTTCGTGCAGCAAGCGCCCGGCGTCTATCGTACCTGTCAATCTCAGGACCGAATACCTGTCCAACCCCTCGGGGTTGGATATGCCCCACCCCCGGTTTAGCTGGGAGCTTTCTTCGGCAGCAAAAGACCAGTCTCAATCAGCCTACCGGATCCTCGTCGCCAGTGATTCTACCGCACTTTCCGAAGACAAAGCGGACGTATGGGATTCCGGAAAGACCAAAACCGACCGGTCCGGCATGATCGCATGTGCGGGCGAGCCGCTTTCTTCCGGCAACAAATATTTCTGGAAAGTAAAAGTATGGGATCACGACAACAACGAAAGCGATTGGAGCCCGGTGGCATCGCTTTCCACCGGCTTGTTCAACCGGGAAGACTGGCAAGCCCAGTGGATAGGGGCCGCCCCCGAAAATGTCCCTTACGAAAAAAGATACAACCGCAGTAGCGGGTTCCAGTCTGAGTTTTCTGCCGGTGCCGATGACAACAAGTGGGTAATGGTAGATCTCGGAAAGGAAGAAAATATTTCAGAGATCAGGCTCTTTCCTACAGAAAGCGGTTCGAAACCCGCGGTTCATCTTTTCCCCGTGCGTTTTGCAGTAGAGGCATCCTCTACCGAAAATTTCACCAATGCCCGCAAAATTGCAGACGAATCTGCGGCGGACTTTGTCAAGCAGGATTTAAAACCCTATGTAAAAACCTTCGACCCGGTTAAAGCCCGGTATATCCGGGTAAGCGTTTCCAGGCTTGCACCGGCTGATTCCGCACGTTACGCATTCTCCCTCGCCGAGCTGCAGGCTCTGACGCCCGAAAAACAAAATGTGGCGCTTCACAAAAAAACTTCGGCTTCTGACACCTACCTTCTGTTACGTCCTTTCAGTTACGACAACTGGCTGCCCGCCCGGTTAACGGACGGCTTCCTGACTCCAAGTAAAAACTATACCGCCTATAGTATCCCGATTCCCCCGTCGCCTTTGCTCCGCAAGACTTTTGCCGTAGATAAAAAAATCACTTCGGCAACACTTCATACCTCTGCGCTCGGTATCTACGAAGTCTACCTGAACGGCCGGAAAGTGGGCGACCAGGTATTGGCCCCGGAATGGACCGATTACCACAAAAGGGTACAATACCAGTCGTATGATGTGACCGGTTACCTGAAGCAAGGCCAGAATGCGATCGGCGCCATGCTTGCGGACGGGTGGTATGCAGGCGCCATTTTCGCACACCCTGACCGGGGCCCTTACGGGTTCGATCGTCGTTTTCTCGGCCAGCTTCATATCCGGTTCGACGATGGCAGCAAAGCCATTATCGCCTCCGACGGCTCCTGGAAAATATGGGAGAACGGACCGGTTCAGAACGCATCGATCTTCAACGGCGAAACTTATGACGCCCGGCTTGAACAAAACGGATGGTCCGAAGCCTCTTTTGACGATCAGAACTGGCGGAACGTTACAACCGACCCCTCCATCACCGTCCAGCTGAGCGCCCAGATTAACGAGCCCATAAAGGTCGTCCAGGAAATAAAACCGGTTGCCATTACTGCCGGCAAAAAAGGGACCTACATCGTCGATCTCGGCCAGATCGTTGCCGGTTGGGTGGCGCTGTCGCTGCCTTACAACCCGGGCGGCCCCATCACGCTCCGGCACGGGGAGGTGCTCGACGACGCCGGGGAATTGTACACTACCAACCTCCGGGCAGCCAAACAGATTGACCAATACATTCCGGGAAAAGAAACAAGCATTACCTATGAGCCCCGTTTTACCTACCACGGCTTCCGTTTCGTGGAGATTTCGGGATTAACCCGCGAGCTGCACCCGGATGAAATAACCGGGAAAGTCGTCGCATCGGCCTCTCCCGTTACGGGTCACTTTGAATGCTCCAACCACGGATTAACCAAGCTTTGGCAAAACATTCTCTGGACACAAAGAGGCAATATGCATTCCGTACCGACGGATTGTCCCCAGCGGGACGAACGTGCCGGCTGGATGGGGGACGCGCAGGTGTTTTCACAAACCGCTATCTACAACCTGGATATGGGGGCGTTCTTTACCAAATGGACGCGTGACATCCGCGATTCGCAAACTCCTGACGGACGGTTTCCAGATTATGCGCCTCAGGTAGGCGTCTGGGGAAACTTCTACAACTCTCCGGGCTGGGGCGACGCCGGCGTTATTACCCCCTGGCGCATGTACCAGAACTACGGCGACACCACCGTACTCGCCCGTCAGTACCCGGCCATGAAAGCCTTTGTAGAAAGCATCCGTTCCCAAAACCCGGACCTGGTCTGGAGAAAAGCACGCGGCAATATGTACGGCGACTGGTTGAACGGCAACACCATTATAGCCGACGACTATCCGAAAGAGGGCGGAAAAGTACCCGACGACGTGTATTCCACCGCCTTTTTCGCCTACTCCACCAGTATAGTAGCCAAAGTAGCCCGCCTGCTCGATAAAAAGGACGAAACAGCCTATTATGACTCGCTCGCGGCAGGCATAAAAGAAGCGTTTATCAAATCTTTTGTCGCGGCAGACGGCGCCGTTACCGGGAATACGCAGGCCGGGTACGCTATAGCACTCGACTTCGACCTGATTCCCGATGCGCTAAAAGAAAAATCAGCGCAAAAAATGGTGGAAGCTTTAAAACCTTACGATAACCGGATCTCGACAGGTATACAGACCACGATCCGGTTAATGAACCAGCTCACCGCATTCGGCTATTCCGACCTTGCCTATCAGCTCATTGAAAGCCACCGTTTTCCCTCGTGGCTGTACTCTGTAGACCAGGGCGCCACCACCATCTGGGAACGCTGGGACGGCTACGTCAAGGGGCGCGGCTTTCAGAACCCGGGTATGAATTCTTTCAATCACTATGCCATCGGCGCGGTCGGCGAATGGATGTACCGCAGTATCCTGGGTATCAACCCGGATGAAGCCGGCTATAAAACCTTTACGATTCACCCCCGCCCCGGCGGAAGCCTGACCTGGGCGAAAGGCGCCTACCATTCCATAGCCGGGAAAATTGACGTATCCTGGAAAAAAGAAAACGGCTCCTTTTTACTTGACGTAGACATTCCGGCCAATACCAGGGCCACTGTAGTACTTCCTGCAGGAAAAGCGGTGCTCGAAAGCGGGAAAGACGTGAAATCAGTCCCGAGGATTCAACAGAAGGCGGCCGGCGAAAAAGAAATCCGTCTGCTGGTGCCGTCCGGACAATATCATTTTTCAGTTGCACTTTAGAACAAACAGATGCGCGGGCTTAAAGACAAAATAGCGATTGTGACCGGCGGGCTGGGCGACCTGGGCTATGCCACGGCGCTCCGGCTGGCCGAAGAGGGGTGTAAGCTCGCGCTTTTTGACCTCCGGGATGACGAATCCGGAATGGCCTCCGCATTGGGCGCCCGTTTTATCCGGGTAGACATCAGTAAGGAAGAGGAAGTAAAAAACGCCTGCGCGATGGTTGAAGACACATTGGGCCCGGCCCATATACTCATCAATACAGCTGCCTGTTTCGTATTCAAGGGCATTGATGCCGACGAAGCCGACTGGCATAAAATCAACGCCGTAAACATCGCCGGCACCTCGTTCATGGCCAGGTTTGTGGTACCGCAAATGAAAAAAAACAAGGGCGGGAGTATCGTCAATTTCTCATCCGTCAGCGGATTTGTGGGGCAGGCCAATTTTGCCACCTACAACGCCACCAAGTTTGCCATCAGGGGCTTAACGAAATGCTGGGCACAGGATCTTGCGCCGTTTGGAATACGCGTAAACACCCTCTGTCCCGGATACATTTACACCCGGGCTTTTATCAATTCATGCGAAAAACTGGGTCTCGATATTGAAGAAGAAAATCGGCGAGCTGCGGCCATGCATCTCCTTAATCGGCAGGGCAAACCGGAGGAAGTGGCTGCCGCCGCCGCTTTTCTTGCTAGTGATGACGCCTCGTTTATAACAGGAAGCGACCTGCTTGTAGACGGGGGATACCTCGCCAAATAACCGCAACACACCATGAAACTCGTTGATTTATCTCATCCGCTGATTCACGGTCAGCAGACGTTTCCGTCAGACCCGAAGCTGAGTATTGTTCCGCACGGCACAACCCGTACGCTGAAATACAACATTACCCAGATTGTGATCGGAAGCCACCAGGGCACGCACCTCGACGCCATGTATCATTTCCTGGACGACGGGAAGACAATTGACCAAATGCCGCTCGAATGGTTTTACGGACCGGCTCATGTGCTTCGTATCCCCAAGGAAGCAGGCGAAGAAATAGGGCCGGAAGACTTCAGGCCCTATGAGCATCTCCTGGTTCCTGAAGCCAAAATCATTTACGAAACCGGCTGGCATCGCCGGTTCGGCCAGGATATCTTCTTTGAACAGTTCCCGTCGCTTACCCAGGATGCGGCGCGCTATCTCGCCGGGAGAGGCATTCGGATGCTCGGTATGGACACCCCTACCCCTGGAAACGACTGGTACGAAGTTCACCACATCCTGCTCGGGAAAGAAATCGTCATTGTAGAAAGCCTGGCCAACCTGGATCAGGTCCCGGATCAATTCACCTTCATGGGGTTTCCCCTTCTCCTTAAAGGCCGCGACGGATCACCCATCCGCGCCGTGGCCCAGATTCCCGGATGAAAGCACTTTATTATCCTGCCCACGACCAGCTCGTGATGGCCGACCTGCCCTTACCGGTGGCAGCTCCTGAAGAAGTATTGGTCAAAGTGTCCGCATGCGGCATCTGCAGCAGCGAAATCGAAACTTTTAAAAGCCACAGTAACCGCCGTACCCCACCGCTAGTGATGGGTCATGAATTTTGCGGCGTGGTGGCGGAAACCGGGGCGGATGTCAGCGGCTTTTCTCCCGGGGCAAGGGTAGTCAGCAATTCGGTGGTATCCTGCGGCATCTGTACGGCCTGCCGGCAGGGACGCTCCAACCTGTGTGCCAACCGCCAGATTTTCGGTATGCACCGGCCCGGGGCATTTGCAGCGTACGTCAACGTGCCGGCGCGTTGCCTTGTACCCATGCCCGACCAGCTGACACCGGAACAGGCCTGCCTCACCGAACCGCTGGCAAACGGGGTTCATATGGTCAACCTGACCCGGCATATTGCGCCTGAAAACGTTCTGGTAATCGGCGCGGGAGCTATTGGCCTGCTTGCACAGCAGGCATTTCAGCAAATGACCGGCGCAAGTGTAACGGTTGCAGACCTGAAACCGGAACGTCTCGCCATAGCTCGGAAAAACGGCGCGGCAGCCACCATAAACCCCTCGGAAACCGACCTCGTCCAAGCGGTCAGCCAGCTCACCGGATACCAGGGGATGGATGTTGTGATTGACGCCGTAGGTACTTCCACTACCAACCGGCAGACGCTCGAAGCCACCAGGCCCGGTGGCACCGCAGTCCTGATCGGCCTCTATGAAAACAGCAGGTCCCTGCTCAGTTACGACATCATTCTCCCGGAAAAACATGTTACCGGGACTTACGCGGCAACAGACGCCGAGATATCCCAGGCGGTTGCCCTCCTGGCTACCGGCCGCATAGATGTCAGCTCCTGGGTACACTATTACCCCCATAGCGAGGGAGTGAGGGCATTCCGGGAAATGCTGGAATCAAAAAACGGGCACATCAAATCTGTAATTACTTATCCCTAGAAACCGATGCAAAAAACGGTTGTCATTACCGATCATGGTTTTTCTGATATCGACCATGAAAAGGCTGTTCTGGAAGGCGCCGGATACCGCCTGGTTGAAGCGAAATGCACGACGGAAGACGAGGTCATTGCCGTCGCCGGAAATGCAGACGCACTGTTGGTCCAGTGGGCGCCCGTAACCCGGAAAGTAATCGAAAAACTTACCCGCTGCCAGGTAATCGTACGCTACGGGATCGGAGTCGACAATATCGACCTCAATGCGGCACGTGATCACGGCATTCCGGTAGCGAACGTGCCCGATTACTGCATTGAAGAAGTCGCTACCCACACCCTGGCCCTGGCGCTGGCCCTCCAACGCCGTTTGCTTTCTACAGACGGGCGGCTACGGGAAAATACCTGGAAGATCATTCCGCCCGGCCCGGTAAAACCGGTTTCCGAAACGATGTTTACCGTACTCGGGCTGGGAAGAATCGCCGTCTCGGTCATCCGGAAGGCAAAAGCGCTGGGATTTGTGGTGGCCGCATCGGACCCGTATGTAGACCAGGCGACGATGGAGCAATTGCAGGTAAAGAAGCTTTCATTTGAAGAAGCATTGGCCCACTCAGACATTTTGTCGCTTCACCTCCCGCTTACGGACGAAACCCGCCATTGTATTCGTCGTGAAACGATCGCGCAAGTGAAAGCCTCAGCTATCCTGGTAAATACATCCCGCGGGGGGCTGATCAATACGAATGAGCTGGCGGCAGCGCTCATTGCCGGTGAAGTCGGCGGGGCAGGGTTGGATGTATTTGAAAAAGAGCCCCTGGAAACGGATCATCCTCTGCGATCGGCACCCAACACCATTCTCACCTCGCACACGGCCTGGTACAGCGAACGGAGCATTCCGTTATTACAAAAACTGGCGGCCGAAGAAGTCGCACGGATATTGGGCGGGGCACCCCTGAAAAACCGGATTGCATGAAGGGTTAACCTTCACTACATACCTGTACACGGTCGTCCTCCCGGCTTCGGTCAAGCGGCTGTCCGCCGAAGGGCTTATAGGTAAGCTGGTATTGCCTGGGCGTAACCCCGGTGATTTTCTTGAATTGTTTGTTGAAGCTCGAAACATTCTGAAAACCGCATTCATAGCAAATTTGGAGAATACTAAAACGGGCGCTCATCAGCAACCGGCAGGCATAGCCCACTTTTTTTTCGATCAGGAATTGTGAAAAAGGCTTCCTGGTGCGTTGTGTAAAATAGCGGGAAAAAGCAGTCGGGCTCATATGGGCCATTTCAGCAACATCGGCCAGCCGGATCTGTTGCTGAAAATTGTTCATAATGTAGGCGTAGACCTTGTTAATACGGTCGCTGTCCGAGTCGGACGTTCCCTGGCAAAAGCCTTCGCTGGCGAGCGTGGTCAGCTCGTCGGATTCAGAAAGCAAAACAAGCAGATGCAGGAGTTTGAGTAATTTCGCCGCCCCGCTGAAATCCTGCAGTAGTTTGAGTTCGGCAGTCAGGCGCGCGCGGACGGCTCCGGTGACTTTCAGTCCTCTGGCCGAGCGGTTAAGCAAACCCCTGACGGCCAGCATCTCCGGGATGTCGAAAAAAGCACTGCCGAGAAATTCCTCGCGAAAGTGAGTCACAAGGGCTTCAGCCGGTCCGCCCGGCAAGCCGTCGGGTGCTGTGTCGCTGCGCCAGGTGTGGGCCAGGTTCTTCCCGATCAGTACAAGATCTCCGGCTTCAAAAGACTCTACATGATCCCCCACAAACCTGGTACCGGCTCCTTTGAGGATCAGGGTAAGCTCAAATTCAGGGTGATAGTGCCATAGCCCGGGAAAGCTATGCAGGTAATTGAACTGGTTAACACTAAACGACAGGGTATCAGGCTGATTGACCCTGAGCAACAATGGATCCATCCCGAAAAAACTTAATGACCACCAACCCAGGCAAGTTAAGTTTATTCGGGTTATAATGCAAACGTCCTACTCTACTCCTTCGGTCTTGAATTCGGAGGTAAAATGGAACTGCACGGCGGGATTATTTTCCTTATTCATCCGGATCATCCATTCAGATTCGGCGAGAAAAACGGGGTTTCCATCCTTGTCATAACCGATCTGGTTTCCTTTAAGCCGTATAAACTCCGCAAGTTTTGCCTGGTCTGCAGAGGTTATCCAGCACGCTTTTGAAATATTCATATGGACCCAGCGGCATTTGGCGCAGTATTCATGTTCGAGCCGGTACTGGATTACGTCGAATTGAAGCTCGCCGACCGTTCCGACTATCTTGCGGTTACCCAATTCGAGCGTGAACAACTGGGCCACCCCTTCATCGGTAAGCTGCTGGATACCTTTTTCAAGCTGTTTGGACTTCATGGGGTCCAGGTTGATCAACTCCTTGAAAATTTCAGGCGAGAAACTCGGGATCCCGGAAAACATAAAGTTCTCTCCTTCCGTAAGCGTGTCGCCGATCTTAAAAGTGCCCGTATCGTACAAGCCGATCACATCGCCCGGGAAACCCTCATCCAGCACGTTTTTTGCGGATGCCATAAAAGTAAAGGGACTGGAAAAACGCACATTTTTATCGAGCCGCACGTGATGGAAAAACTTTCCTCTTTCAAACTTTCCGGAACATACGCGGAGAAAAGCGATCCGGTCGCGGTGGCGCGGATCGAGGTTTGCGTGTATTTTGAACACGAAACCGCTGAATTTCGGCTCGTCAGGCGCTACCTCCCGCACCGTGGTAGGCCGGGGCTGCGGCGTCGGCGAAATCTCGCAAAAAGTATCCAGCAGCTCTTTCACCCCGAAGTTATTGATCGCACTGCCAAAGAAAACGGGCGCTAACCGGCCTTCCTGGTACGGTGTTTCCGAAAAAGTGTCATAAACGCCTTCTATCAGTTCCACATCCTCACGAATCTGCTTCGCGTCCCTTTCTCCCAGCAGCTTGGGCAGACCTTCATCTTCGAGACCAATTTCGACTACATCTTCTTCAACTTTGGTCTTATTGATTTTAAAAAAGTACAGCTTTTGCTCGTAAAGGCTATACACGCCCTGAAAGGCGCTTCCCATATTGATCGGCCAGGTAAGCGGTCGTACCCTGATATTCAGCTTTTCCTCCAGCTCATCGAGGAGATCGAACGGGTATTGCCCTTCCCGGTCCAGTTTGTTAATAAAGATAATTACGGGCGTATTCCGCATGCGGCATACCTCCATCAGTCGCTCGGTCTGCTCTTCCACCCCTTTTACGCAGTCAATGACAAGAATTACACTATCCACTGCGGTAAGTGTGCGGTAGGTATCTTCCGCGAAGTCTTTGTGACCGGGTGTATCGAGGATGTTAATCAGGAGGTCCTTGTATTCGAAGGTCATGACCGAGGTTGCAACGGATATACCCCGCTGCTTTTCGATTTCCATAAAGTCGGAAGTCGCGGTTTTCTTGATTTTATTCGACTTTACCGCCCCGGCCGTCTGGATAGCGCCGCCAAAAAGCAGCAGTTTCTCTGTAAGTGTGGTTTTCCCGGCATCCGGGTGGCTGATAATGGCAAACGTACGGCGCTTCTTTATTTCCTGAGCAATCGACATAAATACGGTAGTGACAATCCTGATTTTTTCCTGGGTAAGGCCGGGACCTGCTATTTCAAACAGGCCGCAAAACTACGAAAAGTATAGGAGATATTGGCAAAAACCCCCTGTTTATGAAGCGTTGCAGGGGCGTACGTCCTTCATTTTTTCGCTTATTGACCACTCCTGCGGATCAGCAGTACACCGCAGATGATCAGTAAAACGCCCAGGCCTTTCATCCAATTGACCGGGCTCGGGTGCGCCACCAGCACATTCTGGTGTTCCAGCCAAACAGACGAGATCATTTGCCCGGCAACGATCAGCCCGAAGGTAAGCCCGGGCCCCAGCCTGGGAAATGCAAAAATAGTAACGGTGACATACACCGCCCCTATAATTCCCCCCATCCATACGTACAACGGCGCGTCCCGCATAGCTTGCCAGGTGAAGGATTGACGGCTCAGCAGCACGTACCCGAGCAATGCCGCGCAGCCAACCACGAACGAGATCAGCGAAGCGTAGGCCGGGCTTCCGCCCAGTTTACCAAGACGCGTATTCAGGCCTACCTGTACCGGCAAAAACATACCAGTGAGCAGGACAACGAAAATCCAAATTATTTTATCCATCTTTATCGCCCGGAAAAACAAGGCTTCAAATTAGCACATATAATGCAGTCCCGAAAGTTATGTGCGGTTTACCTGGAGAACAGGCGTGCCGATATGTGATCTCCGGCAAATTTATTCAACCTGACTTCTTAACGATTTTCAAATGAGCAGAGACGTTCAACTCTACATTGCGATGAGCCTTGACGGCTATATTGCCACAAAGGATGACAATATAGATTTCCTTTCCCAGGTGGAAATGGAAAATGAAGACTACGGCTATGCGGACTTCACTCAACAAATTGATACGGTCATCTGGGGGCGGCGCACCTACGACAAGGTGATGACCTTTGACGGCGAGTTTCTGCATACCGGGCGCAAAGTGTACGTAATTTCCCGCTCACGCACGGGAGAAACCGAGCATGTCACCTATCACCCCGACGTCATTGAGCTGGTCAGGCAGCTGAAAAGCGAAGCAGGCAAGAACATTTACTGCGACGGAGGCGCCGAAATCATTTTTGAACTCCTCCGGCATCAACTGATCGACCGTATTATTGTCAGTATCATTCCGCACCTGCTGGGCGACGGAATACCTCTCTTTAAAGCGGGCTTCTCCGAGCAGAAAATAACATTGAAACGCAGTATCACCTACCCCTCCGGGCTGGTTCAGCTATGGTACGACGTTAGAAAGGAAGATCAACCGGAAGCCGGCGAAAACTAGCCGGCAAAAAAGCGAAGGGTATCTTCCTTGTCTTTCCGGATGGCCTGGGTCAAGGCGTCCAGGCTGTCAAATTTTTCCTCCGGCCTTAGGTATTTACAAAAGCGGATGGTCAGCGGTTCTCCGTAAATTTCCTTATTGAAATCAAAAAGATTGGCCTCAATCGTCCGGTGCTTACCATCCACGGTGGGTCGCAGGCCTATGCTCAGCATTCCCTGGTATACCGTATGGTTATACTCAGCCCGTATCGCATAAACGCCATCCAAAGGTACAAGCTTGTAAGCGGCTTCAACCAGCAGGTTTGCCGTAGGATAACCGAGGGTACGGCCTATCTGGTCCCCTTTAACGACAGTCCCTGAGAGCGCGTAGTCATAACCCAGCAAGTGATTGGCCTCCTCCACATCACCCGAAAATAGCGCCTTTCGGATTCGTGACGAGCTAACCGCCAGGTTATCGATATCCTCGCTGGCGATTTCCTCCACCTCAAAACCGTATTCACCGCAATGCTCTTTCAAAAATGCAAAACTTCCCTCGCGGTTTTTACCGAACCGGTGATCATAGCCAATCACCAGTTTCTTGGTACCTATTCCCTTTACGAGAATGCTGCGAATAAATTCGTCAGACGATAACTCGGAAAATGCGCGGGTGAACGGCAGCACCAGCAAATGCTGTACGCCCAGCAATTCGAACAAGGCGGTCTTCTCCTCGAGAGTGGACAGCAATTTAAGATCACTGCAGTCGTCACTGACGACCGTACGCGGATGCGGCCAAAAAGTAATCACTACACTTTCCCCCCCGCTGGAACGACTCACCTCAAGGAGACGGGCGATTATTTTCCTGTGCCCCAGGTGCACGCCGTCGAACATGCCACTGGTAACAACGGCATTTCCGAGCGGGGTAAAATCCTCTATTCGATGGTATACTTTCATTGGTGTTGAATGGAAGTCGGAAATCGGAGGTCGGAGATCGGCAGGCATTGCTCGCGTGAGGCGCTTCGCTGGATTTTTATCCCGGTAACGGGCTTCCTTATTTCCGGTTCCCGACTGCTGGTAACCCATTTCTGATTTCCGATTTCTGATTTCCGATTTCTGATTTCCGATTTCCGATTTCCGACCTCCCCTTTCATTCATTCGCCAATCCCAGCACTTCTCTTTTCTGCCTGATAAAGGTTTCGAGCTCCCAGGCATCTTTTACATCAAAATCACCAATCCGGGTCCGACGAAGCGCTTTCAGATAGGCGCCGCTATCTAAAAGCTCGCCAAAATCCCGAACCAGGCTCCTGATGTAAGTTCCTTTGGAGCAGACTATCTTAAAATGAACTTCGGGAAAATCTGCGGTATCAGTTTCAAATGAGCGGACGGTGACCTTCCTGGTTTTGACCTCCACTTCTTCACCCCGGCGCGCTTTTTTGTACAGCCTTTCACCGCCCATTCTCACCGCAGAGTAGACCGGCGGTTTCTGGTCGAGCTCTCCCGTCAAAGCAATGGCCGCTTTTTCGATCCGGTCTGTTCCGGGTATGTGATCAACGGGATAGGTACCGTCGAACTCCGTTTCCAGGTCTACCGAAGGAGTCGTCTTGCCAAGCACAAGCGTGCCCGTATACGTTTTTTCCTGCGCCTGGTAGGTATCTATCTCCTTGGTTTTCTTACCGGTACAAAGAATAAGCAATCCGGTTGCCAAAGGATCGAGCGTACCGGCGTGACCTATTTTACTGAATTTGCAGGCCCGCTTCAACTTATTGGCAACGTCGAAAGAAGTCCAGGTAACGGGCTTGTCGATCAGGATGACTTCACCGGGATCAGGAACCGGCTCTGCTTGTTTTTTTATACGCTCCTCAGCCACTTCAGACAATATCCAGTTTATAGCCCGACGCCATCAGGGCGAGCAGGAGCAAGCCCAGGGCTATGCGGTAATAACCAAAAACTTTAAAACCGTACCGGGTAAGAAAACCGATAAAAAATTTAATGGCGATCATAGCCACCACAAAAGCAACGGCATTTCCAAACAACAGCACCTTCACATCTTCTGCCCCGATACTGTCATAGGTTTTCAACAGCTTATAGCCTCCGGCGGCCGCCATGGTAGGCACCGCCAGGAAAAATGAAAATTCCGCCGCCTGCTTGCGGGAGAATCCCTGTGCCATACCGCCGATAATCGTCGCGGCTGACCTGGATACCCCGGGGATCATGGCAATGCACTGAAACAATCCTATTTTGAAAGCCTGCGCAAAACTCATATTTTTTTCCCCGACCGGTGCGTTGATCCACTTGTCGATAAAGACAAGCACGATACCGCCGAGTAACAGGGTAATGGCAACTACATAGACGTTCTCCAGCATCGAATCTATCAGGTCGTTCAGCAAAAAGCCGAAAACCGCAGCCGGGATAAATGCAATGAAAAGTTTCAGGTAAAAATTCAGATCGATGTCCTTCACAAACCGCTTCCAATACAGCACCACCACCGAAAGAATGGCGCCGAACTGGATATTTACCGTGAACATTTTTACGAATTCATCATGTCCGATCCCCATGAAGGAGGAGACGATAATCATATGACCGGTGGAAGAAACAGGTAAAAACTCAGTAAGCCCTTCTACCACTGCCAACACGAACGCTTCCCAAAAACTCATTTATCAACCGGTTTCTTGAAGATCGCCAGAAACTGGAAAACAAAACCTGCGATTACGACAAGCGGACCTACAGTAAGCCCCAATGCGCCGAAACCGAATTCCTCTCCGTCAAGGCTGATAATGAAAAAACCGGCTAAAATAATGACGATACCGATCAGCAAAAGCTTGTAATTGGCCGGCCCGAATGGAAACGTTTTTTTATCTGACATATTGGTAAGTAAATTTATCGCTTAAACGTAGTCTGCTAGTAAAGCTCGTCGAGGCTGATCCGGAGATACCGGGAGAGTGACTGAAAGGTACACACCAGCCCCACGAGGATTCCCAGGAGAATCACTCCGACCAGGAGAATTCCCAGCTTTGAATATTCCTGCAGGGCGATCAGCCCTTCAATGTTCCTTACGGCTCCCTGCTGCAAAATCACCAGGAAAACACTGGCAATAATACCGCCGATGGCTCCCTGCAGGGCCCCGTGTACTAAAAACGGTTTTTGAATAAAGGCGTCGGTTGCACCTACCAATTGCATGCTTCGAATCAGGAACCGCTGTGAATAAATCGCCAGCTTTATGGTATTGTTGATCAGCAGCACAATAATCACCAGCATGATGATGGCAAAGGCCGCAAGAACCATATAGATTTTGGCAATATTCCGATTAATCTGATCGGCGAGATCCTGGTGATAAACCACCTCGTGAACGCCTTTCATCCGTTCAATCTGTCCTTGTATCGCCTTCAGCTTTTCTTCATTGAAATACTCTTCGTCAATTTTCACCCGGTAGCTATCGAGAAGCGGGTTTTCACCAAGCAGCGTGGTGAAATCCTCTTTTGTACCTTCGATAAACTCCTTGGCGGCCTGCTCTTTCGAAACAAAAACGACTGACGAATCAATTCCTTTCAGCACGAACGGTTTGTCAGCGATTTCTTTATAAAGTGCGTTCCGTCCCGCGACCGGAAGATCCTTTTCCACAAACACCGTCACCTGCAGATTCTGCTTGATCAGCGAAACCAATTTCCGCGACTGGATTACCAGCAGGCCGCAAAACCCGATCAGAAACAGGGCCGCCGTAAGGCTTACGACGATCATGGTGTTCGGATAACTCCCTATTTTTTTCTTTTTAGCCATTCTGAAACGCTCCTTTTCAAGACGTACTGTCGCAAAAGTAAGTATTAATACATTATATCAAGGCGCTTTCCGCCTACTTAACTTAATTTAACGGTTACGCTCCGGAGCGGCTTAACCCAGTGTTTCCGCCTCTTCCACCGCCGATTCCCAATCTTCTGTCGCCTTCTCCAGGCGTTGCCGGGTCAGGCCATACTCTTTGTTGGCCTCCGAAAGCCGGGCTGCATCGCCATACACTTCTGGCAAAGCCAGCTTCGCTTCCCAATCCATCTTTTGTTTTTCAAGGCGCGTAATCTCCTCTTCCAGCTCGGCGACCTGCTTCTTCAGCTGGTTTCGCCGCGCCTTGCTTTCGTCGTCCTGGCGGGGCTTGGGCTCCGGCTTCACGTCGGCTATTTTTTTAACTAAAGCCTCTGCCGCGGGGTTCTGAGCGCGGTCTTCCATCCAGATGCAGTATTCTTCGTAAGTTCCGGGGTATTCCTTGATCTGCTGCTCCTCGATGAACCAGATTTTATTTGCGATCGACTCCACGAAATACCGGTCGTGAGACACCACGATATAGCTGCCCTCGTACTGCTGAAGCGCCTGGATCAGAATGTTGACCGATTGCATGTCAAGGTGGTTGGTAGGCTCATCGAGCAGCAGGAAATTAGCCTGGGAAAGCAATACCTTTGCCAATGCCACGCGGGATTTCTCTCCCCCGGACAGCACCCTGATCTTCTTGAAAACCTCGTCACCGGAAAACAGGAAACAGCCCAGGACCGTCCGGAGCGAAGCTTCTGTTTTGGTGGGATTGGCATATTTCAGCTCCTCAATGAGGTTGTGATCTAGATTGAGCGACTCTAACTGGTGCTGGGCGTAAAACGTAAACTCCACGTTATGCCCGAGCCTCCGGTTTCCGTCCACGTCCTCGGTTCCCGCAACAATGCGCAGCGCAGTGGATTTCCCTTTTCCGTTTGCACCGATCAGGGCAATTTTATCACCCCGCTCTATGGAAATCGTGCTGTTGTTCAGGATTACCTTGTCGCCGTAAGCTTTTGAGACATTGTCAAGGTGCAGGATATGCCGACCGGGCTGTGTCGTAAACTGGAAACGGAAATGAACCTTCGTATTTTCGTCCAGCACTTCCTCCACCATTTCCATCCTGGCCAGTGATTTAACCCGGCTCTGCACCTGTCTCGACTTCGTAGCTTTCGCTTTAAAACGCTCGATAAACCTTTCGGTCTGACGGATCTTGGCCTGCTGGTTTTCGAAGGCCCCGCGCTGGATCTCGTTCCTGAGCGCTTTTTCCTCCAGGTAAAAAGAATAATTCCCGGAATAATGATTGAGCTTCGCGCCCGATACCTCCACGATATTGTCTACCACGTTGTCGAGGAATTCGCGATCGTGAGAAACTACGATAACCGCTCCCTCATAACTTTGAATATATTTTTCTACCCATTGGATAGAGGGAAGGTCAAGGTGGTTGGTAGGCTCATCGAGCATCAGCAATGAAGGCTTTTGCAGGAGGAGTTTGGCAAGCATTACCCGCATCCTCCAGCCTCCGGAGAACTCGCGCAGGGGCTTCTGAAGATCGTCGGTCGAAAAGCCAAGCCCCTCAAGGATGGATTCCGCCTTTGACTGGATGGAATACCCGTCCAGCGCTTCAAACTCTTCCTGTACCTTGGCCAGCTTGTCAATCAGTTCATCGTAGTAATTGACCTCCATCTCGTGGAGAATCTTGTCAATCTGGCGCTGCAGTACGTTCTGTCTTTCAAACGCCTGCATAGCGACCGACAGGATCGAATCATCGGTCTGATAGGACAGCAGGTCCTGGTTCAGGAAGCCGATCGTACAGTCGCCCGATTTGGAGATCGTTCCGCCATCAGACTGGTATTCGCCGTTGATTATGCGCAGTAATGTTGATTTACCCGTTCCATTGAGACCGATAAGGCCAATTTTCATTTTGGGCTTGATGTGCAGCGAAGCTTCTTCGTACAGCGGACGGTCGCCCAGGAAATAACTTAAATTAGTGATAGCAATCATGCCGCGAATTTACAGCGAATTTCTGAGTTGTTAGGTATGAGGGGTGAGGTATGAGGTGTGAGGGGGGAACATGAGTCCTCATACCTCATACCTCACCCCTCATACCTACCCAAACAACAGATAAGCAATGACGAGTGTGATCAGTACATTGAAAAACTGAGCGGTGAGAAATGCGTAAAGGGGTTTCTTGTTGTTCTGGCTGAAAAGTTCCGAAAAGCGTGTTTCAAGGCCTATACTCGTGAAAGCAAGCGCAAACCAGAGACCCTGTACGCTTTTGATTCCTCCTTTGACGCTTGAAATGGTTTCTTCGCTCAGCAAAAAAGAGAAAATGAGGGAGGCTGCCAGGAAGCCGAGCACAAATTTCGGGAAACGCTCCCAGATCACGCCGAGGGTCGGCTTTTCAACATGGCCGTTACCGGAGCGCGCAGATTTGGAGTAAGTCCAGTAAATACTGATGGCGAATGCGGCCAGGCCAAGCAGAACATTTTGGGAAAATTTAACGATCGTACTGATTTTCAAAGCCTCCTCTCCGACCAGGCTTCCGGATGCCACGACAGCTCCGCTGGTGTCAATACTTCCGCCTAACCAGGCGCCGGTTACCTGCTGCGGCAGTTCGAGGTAATTGGCGATCATGGGCATAAAGATCATCATCGGGATGGCCGTAATCAAAACCATGGAAATGACGTAAGACAACTTTTTGGAATCGCCTTCTATGGCGCCCGAAGTCGCAATCGCAGCAGACACGCCACAGATTGAAACAGCGCTGGAGATCATCAGTGCCATGTCTTCATCCACCTTGAGTTTTTTGCACACCCAGAAAGCAAAATACCACACCGAGAAAACAACGACCAGGGATTGAATCAACCCGAGGCTGCCTGCTTTCAGGACGTCCGAGAAAATAACTCCCGTACCAAGCAGAATTAGCCCTATTTTGACGAAAAGCTCGGTTGAAAGTGCGCTTTTCAACCATTCGGGTACCGCCATAAAATTCCGGATCAGTAACCCCAGCGAGAGACTGATGATAACCGCTTCCAGGTTAAGGCTGTTTACAGCCGCGCTTCCGGCGATGACGAGCGCAATTACAGTCAGCACATAAATGATGGGGAACCCCTTCAGCGCCGGGCCGACCGCTTCCCCCTTTAGGAAATAGCCCAGGAGGGTAATACCATACACAAGCAAAAACTGGATAAAAATCTTAAACAGGTTGGCAGAAGAAAGGACTTCGGTCGTCAGGTCGGCCAGGGAAGCCCACTTGTAGACGGGAGCAGCCACCTTGGCACCGCCCAGGAAAAGGAAAATAATCAGGAAACCAAGGATAAGGGAGGTCCAATCTTCTGTCAGTTTTATAGAAGCTTTTTTAGTCATGATGGAAAGAAAATCAATAGGAGTTAAACGAAATCCGCAATGACGTCAAACATCGTTGACTGGCGGGCACACTGCGGCAAATTTAAAATTTTTACCAAACGGCAATCAAAAAAATTCAACTTCGCATAGGGTTAACTCTTGAATGAAGAGTTTGTTGCCGGAATAGCATGGAGCAAAGTGGCGGTTTGATTTAAAAAATCCGCAAATATCGTTGCTGAAAACCTGTAGCTGTTCTTTTAATCAATGCCAGCGGGTGCCAGTCGGTACCAACCGGAGGGCATCTGCCGGATGGTCATCCGGTCGGACGGTCATCCTGAATGGAACGCAGTGGAACTGAAGGATCTCCTGTTGCAAGAAAAAAGCCCTCCGAAAGGGATTGGGTACTGGGAGCGGGAGATCCCTCCACTGCGGTCGGGATGACCCTCCGGTTGGTGCGGCGCCAAACCTCTTGTTGTCAATGGTAGCGCATCTGCCGGACGGTCATCCTGAAGCGGAGCGCAGCGGAGTCGAAGGATCTCCTGTTGCAGGAAAAAAGCCCTCTGAAAGGGATTGGGTACAGGGAGCGGGAGATCCCTCCACTGCGGTCGGGATGACCCTCCGGTCGGAGCGGCGCCAAACCTGTTGTTGTCAATGGTAGCGCATCTGCCGGACGGTCATCCTGAATGGAACGCAGTGGAATTGAAGGATCTCCTGTTGCTAAAAAAAGTCCTCTGAAAGGGATTGGGTACAAGGAGCGGGAGATCCCTCCACTGCGGTCGGGATGACCCTCCGGTCGGAGCGGCGCCAAACCTGTTGTTGTCAATGCTAGCGCATCTGCCGGACGGTCATCCTGAATGGAACGCAGTGGAACTGAAGGATCTCCTGTTGCTATAAAAAAGTCCTCTGAAAGGGATTGGGTGCAGGGACCGAGAGATCCCTCCACTGCGGTCGGGATGACCCTCCGGTTGGTGCGGCGCCAAACCTGTTGTTGTCAATGCTAGCGCATCTGCCGGATGGTCATCCTGAATGGAACGCAGTGGAACTGAAGGATCTCCTGTTGCTATGAAAAAAGTCCTCTGAAAGGGATTGGTTCAGGGAGCGGGAGATCCCTCCGCTGCGGTCGGGATGACCCTCCGGTTGGTGCGGCGCCAAACCTGTTGTTGTCAATGGTAGCGCATCTGCCGGACGGTCATCCTGAATGGAACGCAGTGGAACTGAAGGATCTCCTGTTGCTAAAAAAAGTCCTCTGAAAGGGATTGGGTACAAGGACCGGGAGATCCCTCCGCTGCGGTCGGGATGACCCTCCGGTCGGAGCGGCGCCAAACCTGTTGTTGTCAATGGTAGCGCATCTGCCGGATGGTCATCCTGAATGGAACGCAGTGGAACTGAAGGATCTCCTGTTGCTAAAAAAAGTCCTCTGAAAGGGATTGGGTGCAGGGACCGGGAGATCCCTCCGCTGCGGTCGGGATGACCCTCCAGCAGAAACCGCTTACCTGGATTTCGTCACCACCAGGACGAAATCCGCAGTCACCCAATATTGCAGGCCAACAGCGCGTACAATACCCGCCGCCGTGATTTCCGCTGTGATTTCCCCTGTGTCCTTTACCGGGAAAGGATGCACGCGAATTTCGTTCCTGAAATCCGCAACCGGGTTCCCGGCAAATTTATAAGCCGCTTCTTTAGCCGACCATGCCAGATGCAGGCCGTGCAGACCGGCCGCCGACCCGAATTCCCCGAGTTCGGTTTCGTTCAGAAAAAAGTCCCGTTTTTTTTGCAGTGCATGCCGCGGCATGCACTCGATATCTACCCCGATACTTTCGCCCTTTGAATAGGCTACCGCTACAAACCGGCCGGAATGAGAGATAGAAACGGCACCGGAATTACCGGCCGGGACCGGCCGGCCTTCCACTGTGTACCGGATAACCGGCCTTTCGCCCGTCAGCGCGGAAAGCAAGACACGGGCGGCAACAAACTGCTGCTTTTTCAGGACGGTCCTGCGAGCGGTCATTGCAGATTGATCCGCCTCCGTCAGCGCCACCGCCGCGGTCAAAGCCGCCAGGGGTTCGGTTATTTCCCAAACCCCGAGCCATGAATCGTCTGTCGGTTTTATTGAAAAAATCTGAGGCATAGGTCCCCGGTTCCGAAAATAAAATGTGCATTGACCTCCAAAAGTATAAAATATGGTCAGACCGCCCTGCTTTCTTTTCCACCAACCGCACCGGTTCTCCAGGAATTAAACAACGGAGTACGGACTCGAAACCTGTCGAAATTTTGAACGACCAGCGCTTAATTATTTGTTCTGAGTTAAATTCGCCGAATTATTTCGTAAAGCAGTACCATGCAGGTAAAGTCATCGCGCAGAAAAATTCTCTTCCGGTTGTTAGCCGGATTGGTCGTATGCTGCGGTGGGCTGCTGGTCTGGTTCCACCTGCGAACGAAACTGGAAACGCCGGAAACCGGGCCGCTCCCGAAAGTCGGAGCGCGCGAAAAAGTAGGCCCGGACCATTACCGCATTGGTAATAACTGGCTGCGAAAAAACCGCTTCGGCATTTGGGAAATGTACCTGGAAGGTCCTCCGCTCGAGCGCGGGCTGATCTATGGTAAACTCGCCCGGGAACTGGTAAACGAACAGGAAGAAGTTTTTGTAGCGCAGATACGGAACATGATTCCCAGTGAAATCTGGCTCAAAAGCCTGAAATACTTCGTCGGGTGGTTCAACCGCGATATTGATCAATACGTCCAACCCGAAAACCTGCAGGAAATTTATGGAATTTCACGGTCATTTTCGGACCAGTTCAATTTCATCGGCGAACCTTACTACCGTGTGCTTAATTACCATGCGGCGCATGATATCGGCCACGCTCTTACCGACCTGAACATGGTAGGCTGTACGTCTTTCGCGGCCAACCACGAACTATCGGCGGATTCCACGCTCATGATCGGCAGGAATTTTGACTTTAACATGGGCGACCGGTTTGCAGAAAATAAGCTGGTCCTTTTTCTTAAACCGGAAAAAGGATACGCATTGGCCTCTGTCACCTGGGCGGGCTTTACCGGAGTCGTTTCCGGCATGAACGAGAAAGGGCTTACCGTTACCCTGAATGCCGCAAAATCAGATATTCCCTACCAGGCAAAAACACCGATTTCACTGCTTGCAAGGGAGATTCTGCAGTATGCGGCCAATATTAGCGAAGCAATTGCCATCGCCGCAAAAAGAGAAACTTTCGTAAGCGAGTCACTACTCATCGGTTCGGCGGAAGACGGGAAGGCGGTTGTGATCGAGAAAACGCCTTCCAAAATGGATGTTTACGATTCGAAAGCCTCGCTTACGGTCTGTTCCAACCACTACCAGGGCCCTACCCTTTCCAGAGACCCCGCCAACCTGGAGAACATCCGGGAAAGCGATTCTGAATACCGCTTCCGGAGGATGCGTCAGCTGATCGACCGCAACCTGCCGCTCACCCCCGGAAAGAGTGCTTCCATTCTGAGGGACCAGCTGGGAATGGACGATAAATTCCTGGGATACGGCAACCCGAAAGCGATTAACCAGCTGCTGGCCCACCATGCCGTATTGTTCAAACCGGCTCATCGGAAGATGTGGGTATCGGCAAACCCGTATCAATTGGGAGCGTTTGTTTCCTATGATCTTGGAAAAGTATTTACCCCAGTCACTTACGTCACCGATTCTACCGGCTTGCTGCCTGCCGATCCTTTTCTGGTAAGCGCCGGGTACAAGCACTTCGAATCTTTCAAGAAAACCAGGAACCGCATTACCAGTCACCTGATGACCGGAAAACCCCTCGTCCTGTCGGACCGTGAAATTTCGGATTTCATTGCCGCCAACCCGGAAAGCTATGCCCCTTATGAGCTGCTGGGCGCCTATTTCCGGCAACAAAAAAAGTACCCTGAGGCCGCCGGCTATTTCAGGAAAGCGCTTACCAAAGAACTGCCTTCCGAGAAAGACAGGAAAACCCTCACCAGGAAACTGGAAGACGCCCTTGCCGAAGTAAAGTAGACCCTCCCGGTGCAAATAATGCGTTTCGGGTATGTCTTTATGCTTTTCGGGTAACACCACATAGCGGCTCCGCCCCTACTTTCGTAACGTTCAACTTTTACCTCAACAAGTTATGAAATACTGGGACAACACCGTTTGCCTCTCCGTAGAGGGGGGCCTGACCCTTGTAAGGGGATCTTACACAGTAGAGGATTTTTCAATTACCGGCGGCGAAGACCCCGACCATCACATCAGGTCCGGTATGACGGTCAATTTTGGCAGCGACGGAGAGATGTCTTTTGAGATCGGCCGGAAAGGTTCCTCCGACAACGCCAAATGGTTCAGCAACAGGATCATGCCTTCGCAAAACACTTTCAACGACGCGCCGGGAAAGCTCAATTTCGCCTTTATCGGCACGCTTCGCCTGGTGGTGACCGGGGAATCTATTGGAGGACTTGAACTGGAATGTACTTTCCCGGGGTTTGCGCTGGCGCAGGGACATTCGGGCCTGAACAACAACTGGTGGCTAGGTGGTAAAACACTTACCTATACGCCTTCTTCCGGACCCTATGCAGTAGGCAAAGGTACCTTGCCGGGCGGGAGCGAAGTCACGCTGGGATTCGCAAATGCGGCATTTTCCGCGTACACATTTTACGTCACGCCGGTCTCACTGATCAATACCGCCGCCTGGATGAAGCACCTGCCCGACCACCGCAGGCTGGATGAAATTGTATTACCCGGCAGCCATGATGCGGGCATGTCCGAATGCAGCCATTGCATGCCTTTCGGGTTTGCAGTACCTTACACCCAGACTCAGAACCTTTCCATCGCGAAGCAGCTGGAGGCCGGTTCCCGCTACTTCGACATCCGTGTGGACTATGACTACAACGAGCTGGTGACCTATCACCGCACAGGCGGTAACGGGTGCAACGGCCAGAACCTGAAATCCGTAATGGATGAAGCCAGCAGCTTTCTCGGCAGTACGCCCACCGAAACGGTGATTTTCAAAGTGTCCCATATCAGGCAGTACAAGGAACATGACGCGGCAGATACCAAGCGGCGGATCAATGAGCTCCTGAACGCGTACGATAACCTGCTCCTGAAAAAGACCGGAGACCTCCCGGCCAATCTCGCCGAAGCGCCGGTTCAGAAGCTACGTGGTAAACTGGTTATGGTATTTGACTATCCCGAATACATAGACCCCGCGTCCGGCCGCTGGCGCTACCAGGACGGCAGTGCCGCTTCCGATGCCAACCTGACTGTTTTTGACGAATACGCCGATACCGACGATTACAATACAATGGCTTCAAAAGAACTGGAACTATGGCGTACCCACGGCGGATTGGGCAAAGGGTACCTGTTTCTCCTTTCCTGGACCCTCACTTCGGGCAAACCGCCGCTGACTTCCCCGATCTATGACCTGGCCCGGGTCGCCAATACTGCCCTTCCGACCGTATTGAAGCAATCGATCGACGGCGCACACTACGCCAAGCCCAACGTTGTTTACATCGATTACGTGGAAGAGCGCGTCAACAGGAGTATTATTCTCTGGAATTTCTCATGATTTTTTTGATCCGTGGGGTATCTTTGGAAGACCTAAAACCTTCCCGGATACCCTATGGACCTGCCTGTTGTCATTGAGGAAATGAAAGACGTGCCTTTTCGTGAAATAACCCGCCTGGACTGTGAAGATGAGCTGTTAAAATTCAGCGCGCCGGTCCTCGGAAAAGGCGCTACCGCTATTATTCCGCTCTCGTCCGAAGCGACGCTCATTTCCCTGAGCGGCACCCCGGAACAGTCCTACCGCCTGGGTTACAGCCAGTATTACGAAGGGAAAGTGCTTATCAACCTGATGATCGAAGGCAAGGTAACGCATATTCTGAACAAGAGCGTCACCGCAACAGTTCAGGGGGGAAGCTCGTTTATTTACGCAGTGGGCGGGGAACGTTCCTATATGGAGCTTCCCGTTAGCCATCGCTTTGAAGTGGTTTCGCTGGTGCTCAGCCAATCGGCCTTCGAGTCTGCCCTCGACCGCTTTTTTGCCGACCAGGGCCCCGCGGTCAGACAGCAATGTATATCGGCAATGTTTACAAAAGACCGTCCGGGAAGCGTTTTCCAGTTCTCGGGCGAGCTCAGGCTGGTAGTGAGACAAATTCTGCGGTGTCGTCTGAGAGGAAATTTCAGAAGGGTATTCCTGGACTGCAAATTTTTTGAGCTCCTCTCCTATTATTTCGCTTCCATCACAGAGATCGATCAGAAAGCGGTCCGTTTTTCTGCCAGGGATGTTGCCACGCTGCAGGAAGTCAGGCGGGCGCTTGCAACCGGCGACCTCACCAGTATTTCTATCCAGGAGCTTTGCCGGCAATTCGGCATCAACCGCTTCAAACTTACGATGGGCTTCCAGAGCGTGTTCAATACATCCGTTGCAAGGTTCTACCGGCAACAGGTCCTGGCCCGGGCCTACCAGTCGCTTTCAGACGGACTGTACAACGTATCCCAGGCTTCCGCCGAATTCGGGTACGCGACTTCGGCCGCTTTTTCGCGCGCTTTTTACAAGGAATTCGGAATACGCCCGAGCGAGGTCACCAGGCAGGTTCGTGCAAGCTAAACCGGCCCACGCTAATTTTTCTTTCCCTCATGCTTTAACCGGTCAATCATCCGGATTGCCCGGTCGATCCGGGTCTGAACCGTTTTCCCGCTGTTGATATAGTACAGTATTCCCCTTTGAACACTGGCATTTGCCTGCTGAAAACACTGGTTCCCTACTTCATCCTGCTCGAGCAGTTCAGCCAATTCCTCGGGCATGGGCCTTCCGTAAGAGCTGGTATCACGTTCAAGCGACACCGATACCCGCTGCCCCAACCGGAGCTTGCCCGCATTACGGATGGGTGTCCCGACCGCTATGTCAAAGGTACCGTTGCCTTTCGGGCGCAGTGCGCAGTGAAAAGCCTCGCCCCCGTTTATGGCACAAAGCAACCGTACATTTTTTTCGTTGGAGAAAAACAGCGAGACGTCTTCCGGAACATCCACAAAATGCCCGCGATGCCCCGGATAACGATCTATTACGGACTCAAAATGAATTTGCGCGGGCGGTTCTTTTTCCTTATCCGAATGAATCATGTCGATCAAAATTGTTAATTCCGGCGGAAGCAATCCGCAGCGCGGCACTGCTTCCGCAAACGTTACCGCTAATTAAAAAAAAGTTCTGGTGGCTAATCTCGTAATTATTTAATAGTATGGCACAACTATTCCTAAACCTTATCCTGTTTCAATTTGCCAAATCCTGATTCCCTGAGCAGTTCTGATTGGGAACTTGTGCCCGATGAATGGAACGAACACACTTTTGAAACGCTTTACCGGACCTATTGGCTGCGTTTGTACAACTTTGTATTGGCCAAAGTGCATGACCCCGACACAGCGGAAGAAATCATCCAGGATCTTTTCTCAACCCTTTGGGAAAAACGTGGCGAACTTCGCATTGTCCATTTAAAAAGCTATTTGTTTGCCGCGGCCAGGAACCGTGTAATCGATTTCTACAAACAACAGCTGTTTTCAAATCTCGATGGTATTGATCATCCCCTGGCGCCGGATTATCCCTTTTTCCTGGATGAATTGGAGACGCAGCTTCAGCAGGCATTGGAACAATTGCCCGCCAAAACCCGGGAAATTTTCATGATGAACCGCCTGGAAGGCAAATCAGCCGGCGAAATATCGGCCAACCTAAACCTCCCCAAACGCACGGTAGAATACCATATTACCCAGGGTCTCCGCTTTTTGAGAAGTGCGCTCGGCGAAGTAACCCCACTCGTATTGGCGTTGAGCAGCGCTGTTATATTCTAAGAATATTTTGGGCTATTTCAACCAAACCCTATAAATATTCAAAGATCAATCCAATCACTTTGCGGTTCCTGCCGCTTTTTCAGTCCTTATATAAACCGTTAAAAACGATTGTTGCTCATGAGCAAACAGAATTTCTATTCTTTGCTGACCCGCTACCGGAATGGAACGTGTACAGACCGGGAGAAACGCCTGGTCGCACAATGGTTTGCCCTGCTTGATGAAGAGGTCCCTGACCAAACACCTCAAGAAACAAAAGCCCTCGAAGACCGGCTCTGGAAGGCCATACAGAAACGAAAGCAAAAAAAAACCAATAGACATGGAAATTGGCTGATCTGGTGGAAAAGCGCTGCCGCATTTGTGGTATTCGCAGCAGCAGGTTGGGCCATCTACCGGTCGGTATCCGAAAAAGCAACCGAATTCCCCGCTACCCCTTTTTCGTCTACCGCAGCCGGCCCGGCTACAGGCGTGACCGTAGTAAGTTCCGGGGAAAAAGATAAAACCGTTCACTTGCCTGACGGCAGTGAAATTTTGCTCGCTCCGAACAGCAGCCTGGAATATCCGGCTCATTTCCGGGCCGACAAACGGGAGGTTGCATTGAATGGCAAAGCTTTTTTCAAAGTGACCGGCGACCCGAACCGGCCCTTCCTGGTTTATTCGGGTGAAATTGTAACCCGGGTACTCGGAACCAGTTTCTGGGTGGACGGAAGCGACCCTGTACGTCCCATTGAGGTCTCGGTCGTAACCGGGAAGGTAACTGTATCAAAAAGAAGCGAGAACGGTGATGGCGACAACGGTCTTTCCAGGCACGGCGTTATACTGACCGCCAACCAGAAAGCCTCTTTCTCCAATGGCAGCCGGCAATTTGAGCTCGGCCTGGTAGAACAACCTGTCCTGGTCGTCCCGGAATCCTCGGTCCTCACGCCCGATGAGTCATTCAATTTTGAGGATACCCCGGCGACCGCAGTAATCGAAAAGCTGGAAAGTGCCTACGGGATTGAGATTATCCTGGAAAACGAGGCGCTCAAAGGTTGCCTTTTCCGCGGTGATATCAGTCATCAGCCTTTATTTATACAGCTGGACCTGCTTTGCTCGGCGAGCAATGCCACCTACGAAATTATAGGCACACGCGTATTGATCAGCGGCAAACCCTGCGATTAGCCGGCCCCTGTTCCGAAATCACTATCTGTCACCTTATATCCTGAACCAAACCCAACTAACCTTTCACTGCATGAATAAAGCTTAAAAACAGAAAAGTGCCGAAAGTGTTGCGACCACTTCCGGCACCGTCACTACCCCACGTTTTTAAAAACGCCGGCTCATTCTGCTAAGAAATGAGCACAGGGGATGGTTTTGCCAGACTTTTCCAGTTCCAAACAAAACAAACAAAATTAATGAAAATAAGCATACGCATTCATCCTCTTGCCAGGCATGTTATGAAGATCACATTTTTACAAATGCTGCTGGTATGCATAGGGATCTCACTGGGATACGCACACGAAGGCAACGGTCAGAAACTGTTGGATCGCCAGATTACCCTTGTCGCCGAAAACACCGAACTACGGGAAGCTATACTCCGGATTGAGCGTGAAGCCCACGTTAAATTCGTATACAATCCGAATGCGATCGGGGCATCCCGCAGGCTCACCATTACGGCTATCAACCGTAAACTGTCGGAAGTGCTCGACCTGGCGCTACAGCCCCTGAACATATCCTACCGGATCATAGGCGGGCAAATCATGCTGCAACCCGAGCCGTTGCCTGATATGGCAGAACCTGCCCCCGAGGCCGCCCGGAAAATAACCGGGAAAGTGTCTGACAGCAAAGGTGAGGCGCTACCCGGCGTTACGGTACGCCAGAAAGGTACCAATAACGCCCAGGTTACCGACCTTAACGGCATGTACACCATCCAGCTGGAAGGGACTGCCCCCGTCCTGGTGTTTTCGTATGTTGGTTTTACAACCCTTGAACAGGCTGTTGACAACAGGAGCCAGCTGGATGTTACCCTGACGGAACAGTACACGGACCTCAACGAGGTGGTAGTAGTCGGTTTTGGTACTCAAACCAAAATGGCTGCCGTTGCGGCGGTAAGCACCATGTCCGCTGCAGAAATCGTCAAAACCCCGGTAGGTGACGTCACCAATGCCCTGACCGGCCGGATGGCAGGCGTTATGACCCGGCAGCGGCAAGGCCGTCCGGGTGCAAGCAGCGCGGAAATCTACATCCGCGGCCGGGCGTCCAACAACTCCGCCGCACTGATCATCGTAGACGGTGTAGAGCGCGAGACTTTCGGCGATATCGACCCCAACGACATAGAGTCCATCACAACGCTTAAAGATGCTGCCTCTACCGCACTTTTCGGAATGAAAGGCGCAAATGGCGTAATTGTCGTAACTACTAAAAGGGGCAATGAGGGCCCTGCCAAGGTTTCCTACAGCGGCCAGTTCGGCCTGAACACCGTGGGGCAGCGCCCCAAGCCGCTGCGCGCCTATGAAGCCGCCATGCTGCACAACGAAGGTGAGGAAAACATGCTCAACGCCGGGATCCTCGACCGAAATACCTATAAAAAGTACTTCACCGCCGAGGACATCGAAACTTTCAGAACCGGTAAAGGCGACCCGCTGCTTTATCCCGATGTGGATTGGTTCAAAGAGCTTACGCAAAAAGTATGGATGCGCCACCAGCACAACATCAGCCTGCGCGGCGGGAGTAAAAAGGTAAGCTATTTTGTGTCGCTCGGCTACATGTACGAAGACGGTATGTTCAAGAAATTTGATACCCCTCTTGGCTACCGTACCTCGCCGTATGCGAAACGAACGAACTTCAGGTCAAACCTGGACTATAAACTGACGCCTACTACAACACTCAGCCTGAACCTGGGTGGCCGGATTGAAAACGAATACACCAACCGGGCCATCAAATACGGGCAAACAGCGGCGGTAGCCAATTTCCGGACGGGGGCCGAAGCAGTCTTCAAATGGATGTACATTGCCCCCTCCTGGTCCATGCCGTTTGACGCGGAAGCTGCAAAGAGAAATACGCCCGAGCAGATTGCCCGTGATGACATGTACAACCAGATCATCGGCGTGGGATTCGGCGGGGCACTCGCCTACCAGGAAAACCCCTACATCAACCTGAAACGCGGGGGATTTACCGCCGGCGAGAAAAACATCCTGGAAAGCACTTTTGTTATCAACCAGAAACTGGATTTCGTTACCCCCGGGCTTAACCTCATGGCCACCATTGCCTACGACCAGAGTTCCGAATTTTACCGGAACCAGTCGGGCGCAGGAGCCGTGTATACCGTCGACAGGGAAACCAAAGCCATTATTCCCGCATATGCAAACCCGGCCACGATCCGGATCGAGGACCCGCTTAACAGCAACACAGGCGTGGGCGCAGGGCTCCTGAAGACAAACATACAGGTTCAGGCCAACTACAGCAGGACCTTCGGCGCGCACAACGTGTCGGGCGCGCTTGTCGGAACCCGCGAAATCAAGTACCTCACCGGTATCGAAGCGCCGCGGGCATTCCAGGGAATGGTTTTCAGGACTACCTACCATTTCAAAGACAAGTACTACGCCGAATTCAACGGGTCGTACCAGGGCTCGGAAAACTTCGATAAAGGCTACCGGTACGGCTTCTTCCCGACGGTCGGCCTTGGCTACACCCTCAGCAATGAGGATTTCATGAAAAATATCAACGAAAGCATCGGTCTTAACTTCCTCAAAATACGGGGCAGCATCGGGACGGTGGGCTATGCAACGGGCAATATCAGCCTGGTAGGCTACGCCACCATTCCGTCACGGTTTCTGTACCTCGATGCTTACAGCCCCGGCGGAAGCTTCTCCCTGGGTAACCCCAACAGCCCGGTAGGCGCTCCGGGTTATTTTCACAGCCAGATAGGCAACCCTTATGCAACCTTTGAAACGGGCCACAAACGGAACATCGGTATTGACGCTAACTTTTTCAATAACCGTGTTCAACTTGTAGCCGATCTGTTCGACGAACGCCGCAAAAACATACTTCTTTCACGGGCGGGAGCAACGTTTGAACATTATGGCGAAGACATGCCGATTTTCAACTACGGCGAGAACTACAACGGCGGCGTGGAGGCCGAACTGAAGCTCAACAACCGGAGCGGGCACTTCCGCTACGGCATCAACCTGCAGTTCAGCCATATCAAAAACAAGCGGCTTATTATGGACGAGCCCAAGAATCAGAAAGGCAACCTCCGGATGGCGGGCAGCTCGATCGGGCAGTTCTTCGGCTATGACGTAGAAAAAGGATTCTTCCAAAACCAGGCGGAAATTGATGCCTGGGCGAAAATGGAAGGCTTTCCCTTCATGCCCGGCGACATCAGGCTCAAGGATATCAACGGCGACGGGCTGATTACGCCCCAGGATTACACGGCCATCGGTTATCCCGACGTACCCATCGACCAATACAGTGTTGAGCCCAACATTTCTTACAAGAGGTTTTCACTGAGCGCCTTGTTCCAGGCGGTAGACAAAGTAAGCAACGAATTCAACCTGGTTGAAACCGATGCCATTTTCATCGTACCGCAGTACTACGAACACCAGCTGGACCGATGGACGCCTGACAACCCGAACGCCAAATACCCGGCAATACGGGCTGCCAATATCGGTCAGAACCGGTTCTTCGGCCGTACCGATCTCAGAGGCAACAACACCGGGATTATCAATGCCTTTAACCTCCAGAATGCCAGCTTTATCAAACTGCGCAATATCTCGCTGATGTATTCGGTCCCGCCTAAATTTTTATCCCGGCTGAAACTTTCGGACGCAACCGTTTCAGTCACCGGCTACAACCTTTATACCTGGACCAAATTCGTAGGACTCGATCCGGAAAACGGCGACGACCTGAACGTAGGTACCTATGTTAACCGCGGCGTTACCTACCCCAACATCCGGACCTACCAATTGAATGTAAACGTCACTTTCTAAACTATGCTCATGAAAACCAGATATACTTTGTTTCTGTTTGCGTTGACGAGCTGCCTGCTTTCATGCGAACAGGATTTCCTCAAGCGGGATACCGGCGTTGTTACAACCAAGCGGGATGTTTTCAACGACCCGAAACTCGCGGCTCAGTTTGCCGACCGGTCCTATATATTTATGGTACTCGACTACTTCGGGCTGGGGTCGGTCGGACAACCCTTCCGCGGCACTATTTCCGAGTTTACCGATGAATCCGTCTGCGGCTTCCTGGACGAGCCCTACAAAGCCATGTACAGCGGCGACTGGACCAACTGGGAGCACGGCACCGAATTCGGCTCCAATAAGACCATTTCCGGCCAGAGACCGCCCTATGTCAAATTTTATGAAGGGATACGGAACGTCAATGTGTTTATGGAAGAATACCCGGCTATCCCCTGGGAGAACGAACCGTCCCTGAACGGAGAGCTGGTAAAAGCACAGCAACATTACTTCAGGGCCTATTTTTACTTTGAACTGTCGCGGAGATGGGGCGGCGCCATCCTGATGGACAAACCGCTTGGTCTGAATGACGATATGGATATCCCACGGTCTACCTTCGAGGAAACGCTCGCGTTTATTGAAAAAGACCTGAACGAAGCCGAAAGGATTTTCAGCACCACCACCTTTACCGATAATACCGGCAGCAGCCCCCTGCTGATCTACTCGCCCGAATCCGGCTGGAACCCAAGCTATTCAATCGACGTACCGGGCAGCAACGTCTCCAACAACAACGGCCGGCCGGATCTGGGAGCCGTACGCGCGTTGCGGACGAGAGCCCTGCTACTGGCGGCAAGCCCGCTATGGAATCCCGGCGGAGACGCCGCCAAATGGCAGCGCGCTGCCGATGCTGCCAGATCGGTGATTGACATGGGACGCTACCAGCTGCATCATGACTATTCGAAAATACTGACCGATCCGATTTCCCATGAATACATCCTTGCCAATATCAAGGGGCCGCGGGCTTCCAATGTGGCAGGCT
Source organism: Ravibacter arvi (assembly GCF_039540405.1). Classification (NCBI taxonomy): domain Bacteria; kingdom Pseudomonadati; phylum Bacteroidota; class Cytophagia; order Cytophagales; family Spirosomataceae; genus Ravibacter; species Ravibacter arvi. The sequence continues at coordinate 27,918 of NZ_BAABEY010000023.1, read as the reverse complement.
TCTTCAGGGATTACCTGATTTCGCCCAGCACCAACGGTTACCTGGAGAAAAGCGGGTCGCTCAACCCCACCCAAAACCATGTGGACCTTTATGAAACCCGCGAGGGGCTGCGGATTACCGATCCCGGATCAGGATATAACCTCAAAAATCCTTACGCTAACCGGGACCCCAGACTGGAATACAATGTGCTGCACAACAACCAGGTTTGGCAGGCTCCCTCGAAAGTCGAAACCTGGCGTGAAATAAAAGACGGGGTAGTTGTCTACGGCAAAGACGTGACCGCAGTAAGCGGCACCGGTACAAGCACCGGGTATTATTGCCGCAAGCTATGGCCGGAGGCGCTGAAGGGCAACACCACTTCTACCGCCATCCTCAATTTCGTCTATTACCGGTATGCCGAAATCCTGCTCAACTACGCGGAAGCGCTAAACGAAGCCCAGGGCCCGACAGCAGAGGTTCAGGCGGCGGTTAACCAGATCAGGCAACGCCCGACCGTCAACATGCCGACCGTCGCGAATACCTTTCTGGCAAGAGGCGTTACCATCAGCAAAGAAAGCATGCGCGACCTCATCCGAAACGAAAGGGCGGTGGAACTGGCCTTTGAAGGAATCCGGTGGTTTGACATTCTTCGCTGGAAGAAGGGTCCCGAGATCATTGCGCAGCCCATTATGCGAATGGATGTAGTTAAAAATGACACGGCGTTCACCTATACGCCGACGCTGATGACGAGTGCCTATCAGCGCACTTTCAAGGACTATATGCATTTGTACCCGGTGCCATTGAATGAAATCGCCAAGGGGAACAACCTGAAACAAAATCCAGGCTGGCCGGAATAACTAGGAATCGATATCTGAAATAGACGCGAGGTGTGGGATGTTGGCCGTAAGCGCTACTCACTTTCCACCCCGCGGCTCAAACCTTTGCGAAATGAAAAGACCTTATCAATATCTTAAACAACTGGTCATACTTCTGTTGACGGTCACCGGGCTGCAGGCCTTTGGACAAGGCAACAGGCCCCTGGTAACCCTTACAGGGGTAGTCCTGGATTCGAACCATCAGGGAGTACCGGGCGTATCAATTTCCGTCCAGGAGTCCAGCGAAACGGCAACTACCGGCGCCGACGGCAAATTCAGCATCCAGGGGCCGGCGAATGCCATCCTGGTGTTGAAGAAAAGCGGTTACCTGGCTCAAACCTACGAAACCGTTGCGGGAAGCAAGATCTCAATCACGATGGCCCGCGCCAAAACGCTGGCCGGCGACGATGACCTGGTGGAAATCCCTTTCGGGGTGCGGCACAAACGCTACCTTACCGAAGCAGTTTCATCGGTTAGTACTTCCGACCTACCCCAGCCCTCCACCAGCGCATTGCCCAATATTTTGTCAGGCCGTCTGGCCGGGCTAAGCGTTCTGCAGGCCGGTACGCAGCCGGGCAATGACTTCAGCGTCTACAGGGTACGAGGCCGTACCTCCTTCAATTTCGTCAACGCGCTCGTGCTCGTAGACGGTATTGAGCGCGACATGTCGGATCTTGATTTCGAGGAAGTAGAGAGTTTTACCGTACTCAAAGACCCGGCCACACTCAGCTGGTACGGTTTGCGCGGATCGAATGGCGTTATACTGGTCACCACAAAAAAAGGAAGCCGGACCAAATCATCAATCAACCTTTCCGGACAGTACGGGTTCCAGTTACCCGACCATCTGGTGAAGCCCTTGAACTCCTATGAATACGCGTCACTGTACAACGAAGCCCTTTTAAACGATAATCCTACCGCCATTCCGCGCTACGACCAAACTGCGCTGGATGCCTACCGGAACGGATCCGACCCCTACCGCTACCCGGACAACAACTACCAGGAGCGCTTTCTGAAATCGGCCACTCCTTTCCAGCGTTACGTAGCTTCCGCACAGGGTGGTGAAAAAAAGGTCAGGTATTTTGCCATGATGAGCTACCTCAATCAAGGCGGGCTTTTCAATGAAACCAAAGGTCCCAACTATGACAGCAACAATGGCTACAAGCGTTTCAACTTCCGGAGCAATGTGGATTTTGACGTGAATTCGCGGCTGACGATTTCTGTCAACCTGGCCGGAAGGGTTGAAAACCGGATAGATCCCACCTACGGGACGCTTCCGCTCATGGGACTGATCAATGGGACGCGGCCGAACGCCTACCCGATCCTCAATCGTGACGGTACCTTCGGCGGTACTACCGAAGACCAGAACAACATTCTGGGCGCCATCACAGCAAACGGCGTGATCAAGGCCAGGAAAAGAGTAGGCTTCGCCAATCTGAAAGCCACTCAGAAGCTGGATATGATCCTCGACGGTCTTTCGTTTGACCTCCTCGTTTCCTATGACACGAAAGGTGATTATACTTCCGGGTTCACCCAAAATTACCGTGTTTTCGACGCTACTGTAGACGGAAACCCTATCCCTTATCGCACGGAAGCCCGGCTGGCCTACCGCAGCGCGGCCTACGAAAACGCATACCGCGCCAGCGAAGTCTGGACGGGTTTTGACTATAACAAAACCTTCCAGGCACATAAAATCAATGCGAGCGTACGGGGCATGCGTTCTGCAATAATCGACTTCAGAAGCAGAACCGACTTTTCGCAGCGGTACCAGGCATTTTCCGGAAGAGTGGAGTACGCCTTCAAGGACCGCTACCTGCTGAAGCTGGTCGGCAGCTACGCCGGGGATGATGACCTCCCCCCTAACAACCGATATGGCTTTTTCCCGGCCGTATCGGCGGGTTGGATCGTTTCCGACGAGTCATTCCTGAGCGATAATAACGTGCTGAGCTTCCTGAAAATAAGGGCGTCTTACGGAAAGACGGGTAATACTGAAATCGGGTTTGGCGAAGGCGCGTTGAGAAGATTTCCCTACCAAAGCCGCTACACCCGTAACCTGGTATCAAATGCCGCAGGTTACCAGTTCGGTACCGGTTTTGCGCTCACCGGCTCCGCCAACGAGCTTAACATCGGGAATCCTTATATTACCTGGGAAACACTTACCACAGCCAACCTGGGAGTGGATTTCAACCTCTTTAAAAACACGGTGACCGCCAGCCTTGACGCATTCAAAAACAAGAGGACCGGCATTCTCACCACGGCTTCTATCCCGGATATCATCGGGCAGAGCTCCGGCGATCTCAATGAAGGCGCCGTCAACAGCCAGGGAATTGAAGGTTCCGTCTTCTATCACAACAATTTCGGGGAGGTAGATTTCAGCCTGAACGCGAATTTCCTGGCAACAAAAGACAAGGTAATTTACCAGGGAGGTCAGGCCGGCGTACCAGCCTATCAAAGCACGATAGGCCTCGGTGCGGGATCGGGACTTTATTATGTCTCGGACGGCTTGTACCAAAGCAAGCAGGAAATTGAAGCCGGACCGAAATCGACGCTGTCCAACCAGATCATGCCCGGCGATATCCGCTACAAGGACATCAACAATGACAACATCATTGATGCAAACGACCGGATCAGGTTCAACCTGGGCACCCCGAATTACTTTGGCTTCGGCACGGCCGTTAAATACAAGATATTTGATTTGAATGCGCAATTCCAGGGAACCGTTGGCCAGAAAACCAATATCAGGGGAATCATCGACACAGGTCCGAGCGCCTTCAACCAGGAAAGCCTGAAAAGATGGACCCCGGCCACCGCTGCCACTGCGATTTACCCGCGAGTGGGGTTAGCCAACCTGGGCAACAACCGGACAGACTCCGATTTCTGGCTGCGCGACGCCGATTACGTCAAACTGAAAACCCTCGAACTGGGTGTCACACTTCCGCAGTCGTTTACGCAGAAACTGAAGATACAGAGCATCAGGTTTTACCTCAACGGGTTCAATCTTCTGACTTTCAGCAAACTGGACCTGGATGTGGATCCGGAGCTACCCTTCCTCGGACGGGGTTCCACCTATCCCTATGTCAAAACCTACTCTTTTGGGCTCAATGTTAAACTTTAAGACCTGCAGCTAACAATGAAAAAATACATCATAAAGGCATGTATCATCGTGCTTTGCGGGACGACGGCTTGCAAAAATGACTTTCTTGAATACAAGTATGCAGTAGACGGGACGATTTCGGAAGAGCAGGTGTTTGCGTCGAACGAACACGCCAGAAATTTTCTCAACAACATTTACCGGGGGTTGGTTGCCGGCAGCAACGCCGATTTCAGGTACAACCTGAATGGGGAGCTTGGCCTTTCCACGGGAAGCGACGAAGCGGTCAGCGCCTTGCCGGGCGCAGCCATCAATGTATTCCAGAACGGCAACTGGAGCCCGACCCTGTTGTACGACGACGTTTATGCCCAGCAATACCGGGCACTGCGCTCGGTGAATATTTTCCTGAAAAATGCCGCTTCCAGCGCTATCATCGACGATGCCACCCTTACCAAGCAAACGCTTATCGGGGAAGCGCATTTTTTGCGCGGAATGTTTCATTTCGAGCTGTTGAAGCGTTATGGCGGCGTCATCATTGCCGATCGTCCTTTCGCCCTGGAAGAAAACCTGGACCTTCCCAAAAACACCTTCGATGAAGTAGTGGCGCATATCGTTGCCGACTGTGATAAGGCGGCCGAATACATCAGCTACCCGACGACCTCCGATCAGGGATCGGCCATCAAAGGGCGGGCTACCAAGGCCGCCGCGCTGGCATTGAAGTCGCGTACGCTGCTGTACGCGGCAAGTCCGCTCAACAACCCCGGAAACGACCTGGCCAGATGGAAGGCCGCCGCTGATGCCGCGAAGGCCGTAATAGACCTCTCCGGCGGTAAACATGGGCTGCTGACACTGGCAGAGCTGCCGAACCTGTGGAACTTCGGGACCCTGGCCTTCAACAAGGAGGTTATTTTCTCTTCCGAAACCCTCTCGGCGACCACCATCGACGCCAACAACGCGCCCCCCAGTTATACCAATGGCCGGGGCAGAACCAATCCTACGCAGGAACTGGTGGATGCCTTCGAGATGAAAGAAACCGGCAAGATGATTCACGAAGCGGGTTCCGGCTACAACCCCGATATGCCTTACGCCGGCCGGGACGATCGATTCTCTATGTTTATCAACTACAACGGACTCAATTTCAGAGGAGTAAAAATTGATACCCGCGAAGGCATGAAGGACAATAACCCGCAGGCGGCAGTAGACCGTACTACAGCCACCGGTTACTACCTGCGGAAATTCATGAACACCACCAACACGGCGGCGGTCAGGCGGACCTACGTCTTTTTCCGGTACGCCGAGATCCTGCTCAATTACGCGGAAGCGCTCAACGAATCGGGCGAAATACCGGCTCCGGAAGTGTACGAGGCGATCAACCAGGTACGGCGCAGGGGAATTGCGCCCACAGCCAACGGTTTGGCGGCGCTCCAAAGTACCGACAAAGCCGGGAATGGCTACGTCTTGCCGACCAAAGAAGCCATGCGGCTACGGATCCAGAACGAGCGCCGTATAGAACTGTGCTTCGAAGAACATCGTTTTTTCGACGTACGGCGCTGGAAACTGGGGAATGAATTTTTCAATAAACCGGTAAACGGTGTACGGATATCAGGAGATGCGGAACCCTATACATACACATACTTCAAAGTTCAGGACCGGACCTTTTCTGAAAAAATGTACTGGTTCCCGTTTGCTCAGACCCAGTTGGCCAAAGCCCCGGCTTTGAAACAGAACAACGGCTGGTAGTGCAGCGATAGGGAGACCCCTCCGTCCCGGCCGTCATTCTGACCGGTGCGGAGGGGATCTCCTTTTTTAACGGGTGGATGTATGCGTGAGATTTCCCGGCTCCGCCTGAATGGCGAGGCCACCAATGCACGAACGGGCTATTCCACTCGTGAGTTCTGTATATCAAGGCTCCATACAGCTGCCGACAACTTCGGTGGGTACTCCGACCAGAGGGTCATCCCAAGCGCAGCCGAGGGATCTCTCCCTGTAGCGGTATTGTCCCGATTTTATAAACCACATCGTTTTCCCGGATGTGATAAAAAACAAATCGGGAACCAGATTTTCTACCTGATTCCCGACTTTTCCAAAAAATTCATAACGTTGAGTAACTCCGTCCTCAGAAAACCGGATTATAAACATTTATAGTACCTGAGTCGGCAATCGTAACAAATTTTATCAAAAAAATTTCTACAACATAATCGAAAGATCCACCACACCTTGCTGGCTATTTTATCGAAGCCGGCTTGCCTTCCAAAGTTTTTCACAGATCAATTGGCTCTTAAAGAATAAATACACTAGATTTGCACTCGTTTTGTCGAAACGTGTTGTATGAGGGGGCGCCACCCTTTCCGCTGGGCACGATGGACTCTAAAGAAGTATTGTAAACAAAAAATTGTCATGAGTGATTTAATCAAACTCGTAGAGGCACTTTCTGAGGACCGCAGGTCTCAGTACCCGGATTTTGGCGCCGGTGACACTATCATCGTGCACGTTAAGATCAAAGAAGGTAACAAAGAGCGTATCCAGCAATTCCAGGGTACTGTTATTCAGCGTCGTAACCCGAATTCGGCCGGTGAAACTTTTACGGTTCGTAAAATTTCAAACGGTGTCGGCGTTGAGCGTATTTTCCCGATTCTTACCCCAAGCATCGACAAAATCGAAGTAGTGCGGAAAGGTAAGGTAAGACGCGCCAGAATTTTCTATCTGCGCGGACGCCATGGAAAAGCAGCCAGAATTAAGGAGCTTAAATCTGCCAAGTAAGAATTTCCATCCCGTATGGTGAAAAGGGCTGGCCGCAAGGCCGGTCCTTTTTTTTACGCCGGTATTGCTTTGATCCCTTCGCGTAATCTCCTAAATTGGGGTTGCCGCCGGCAGGCCGCAATTCCATTCATCACACTTCAACCACAGACGGCTGATGATGCCCAGAATTCCAACCGCTTTGCTTTTTTGTATACCTGTCCTTCTGTCAGGATGTTACGACCGGGAAAGAGAAGAAAGACTGAACACGAGAGAACGAAACCTTCTGGTGAAAGAGAAACAGTTTTCGTTGAAGGAAGTCGAGTACCAGGCGCTTCTCAGGATGAGAGACAGTTTACAAACGCTCAGGGATACGCTGGTACCCATCTCCGTATGGCCCGACAGCCTGGCCGGGCAATGGAATGGAAAAATCGTTTGTGTGGACTCAAATTGCCCTGATTACGTGGTAGGCGACCAGCGAAACGACACCTGGATTTTTGCCAACGACTCTACACAGCTGGTCACCAAAGTGCTCAATAACAATGCCCTGGTCCGAGTCTATGCCTCCACTTTCAACGGGAGCCAGGTTCAGCTTCATTTCAGCACCGACTCCTCCGCGGCCAAGCAAGTCGAAATGAAGGTATTGCTGAATGAGCTTTCCGGCAGCAAAATCAAAGGTACGCGAACCATTGTCATTGATAGCCGCTGCACAGCGCGGTTCAATGTAGAACTCATACGGGCTACTTCAAAAGATCTCAAAAGATGATGCTGGCGAATATTTACGACGTTTCGCTCCCGATCGAAGATCCGGTGCTGAAATTTCTGATCCTGCTTATCATTATCCTGAGCGCGCCGCTCCTGCTTAATAAGATTAAAGTACCCCATTTACTGGGACTGATTATTGCAGGCGCCATCGTAGGGCCCAACGGGCTCAACCTGCTCCAGCGCGACAGCAGCATTGTGGTAACCGGAACCACCGGTCTGCTGTATATTATGTTCCTGGCCGGGCTTGAAATCGACATGGGCGATTTCAAGAAAAACAAATGGAAAAGCCTGGCTTTCGGTATTTACACCTTTACCATTCCGCTCTCGCTGGGTTATCTGACCGGTTACTACCTGCTTGGCTTTTCGCCGCTCACGTCGGTCCTGTTTGCAAGCCTGTTCTCCTCGCACACGCTGATTTCCTACCCGCTGGTGAGCAAGATGGGCCTTTCGCGGAATTTCGCAGTGAATATCACTGTGGGCGGTACGATCATCACCGACGTGCTCGCGCTGATGGTCCTGGCCATTTGCGTCGGGATGGCCAAAGGTGAGGTGGGGAGCGAATTCTGGCTCAGACTGACGATATCGGTGCTGCTTTTCGGGAGTATTGTGCTTTTTCTTTTCCCGGTGATCGGGCGCTGGTTCTTCAAAAAGGTCGGCGATAAGATTTCGCAATATATATTCGTACTGGTCATGATCTACCTGGCCGCGCTCCTGGCGGAGCTGGCTGGTGTGGAAGCCATTATCGGAGCCTTCCTGGCCGGGCTCGCGCTCAACCGGCTGATCCCGCACACATCGTCGCTGATGAACCGGGTCGAGTTCGTCGGCAACGCCATTTTTATCCCGTTTTTCCTGATCAGCGTAGGTATGATCATTGACTTTTCGGTCTTTTTCAAAAGTTGGGAAACCATCAAAGTCGCCCTGCTAATGACCGTAGCCGCGGTGGGAACAAAGTACCTGGCCGCAGTAGCCACGCAGAAAACTTTCCGGCTGAGCCGCGAAGAGGGCGGCCTTATCTTCGGCCTGAGCACGGCTTCCGCTGCAGCAACGCTCGCGGCCGTAATGGTCGGTTACAACATCATTATCTCTGAAAACGAAGCCGGTGAACCCGTGCGTCTGCTCAATGAACATATTCTGAACGGAAGTATCCTGATGATCCTTGTATCCTGTACCGTGTCTTCGTTCGTTTCAATGGCTAACGCAAGCAAGATTGCAGACTCCGATCATGAGGAAACTGTCGCGGGAAACACCACCGAAGAGGAACGCATCCTGTTGGCTGTCAATCACCCGGGTACCGTCGAAAAAATGGTCAACCTGATGTTGATGATTAAAGCCAAAAGCAACACAGACCAGGTATATGCGCTCAACATTATTAACGAGGAGAAAAACGAATCTTCCATAAAAAATGCGGAAAAGCTTCTCGGCCAGGCTACCGAAATAGCGGCGGCCACCGATGTCCGGCTAACCCCGCTTACCCGCTACGACAACGATGTTATCAGCGGCGTGAATAACGTGATCAAAGAGAAGAAGATTTCGGATTTAATGATCGGTCTGGACGACTCCAAAGGCTTTTCTCCTTCATTTGTATACAATCTTTACAACGGCTACCTTCAAAACCGGATGACCAACGTACTGGTATACCATGCCGCACAACCGGTTTCGACAATCCGGAAACATATCGTCATCCTTCCTTTTAAATCGCATACGGAACCGGGCTTTTTCTTTGCCCTGCTCCGGATCTGGAACATCGGCCGGAATTCCGGCGCCGTCCTCCATTTTTTCGGCGGCGCGACCACCATCCGATCCCTCCGGAATATCCAGCGAAAAGCGGCAATAGAAGCAGAATTTACAGAATTGAAGAAAAGCAGCGATTTTGGGCAGATCATCGATTCTGTAGGGGAAAACGAGGGACTCATCCTGATGATGGCCGAATCGGCAATGAACTCCTACTCACCGGAGATGCGGGCTATTCCGGATCTGCTGAATGCACGTTTTTCCGACAAAAATTACCTGTTGGTTTATCCTTACGCCGGTGACGAAGTGGATGCTGAAAAACGGGCAGTCAACAACTATGACGACTTTAACGAAATCGGAAAAATGGTAGGCCGGATCTTCAAATAGCCCGGTTTGTGCTTTACTGTTTTGCTCGCCGCAACTTGTATTCTGCCATTTTTTTCCTGATTTCAGCATCCGAAGAGTTTACTTTCTCGAGAAAAGAATAAACCTTTCCGGAGTTGTAGCGGTTGTTGCCATCCAGTAAGACCGCCAGCTTGCGGATGACAGGAAGGTTGTCTACTTTCTTTTCGAACAACAACGCCAATGCATCCGCCAGCAGGTCGCCGTTCATCTCAGGGATCAGCTCCACCAAGCCGGCTACGGTTGAATCACAAAGTTTTTCCGGCTTGAAAAGCTCCGCCAGGGCCATTTTTTTCTGCGGATAGCCCCCTTTTTCAATCCGTTGAACCAGGAAATGCTGAACTTCGCCGGTCTCGAGCAGGCGGTCCGGAAAAGATCGGATAGCGGCAGCGGCGAGGTTAAGATTTTCGCTTTCTCCGAGGCGCATCACGCGGAGCAGGAACAGCTCTCCCCAGGCTTGGAGATTCCCGGCTCTCTCCAGCCCCCATATCTGGTCGCCGGGGCTGCCCTTGGCCAGGAGAAGTAGTGCAAATTTTTCGTTAAGCAGCCGCTCACTGTGCGCAGAAACAAGCTGGCGTGTCCTGCCATGTACCAGGTGCCAGAGGCGGTAGGTCGTGAAGGCCGCCCCCGGTACAATAAAATCAACGATGTCTTTCAGCGTCGCCGACGAAACCGCATCCACCTGGTCGGGGTTGCCGGTCTCGGGAACAAGTTCGAAAAAACTGTAATCTGCAAGCGGCGACAACGAATCAGCAAGAATGGCGTGAAGTTTCTCGTAGTCTTCCGCCCGGAATGGCTCGTGGTCGGTTTTACTTAAAAACTCTCCTTGTGGCATTTCAAACCCCAGGTACCCGCCGGTCGGCTTCCAGTAAACCGACATGTCCAGCAACCGGCATTTGCCGTCGAAACAAACGCTTGTTTTAATCTTTCGCTCATAAAAAACCGGGATGGAATCGCGGTCCAGGTGTTGGTACAGGATATTCGAATAGGTGGAATCGGCAAAATCTTCTTCAAACAAGACTGCATTAACGCCGGTGTCCGCTGATACAGACGGCAAAAGGTAGCGAATGGGGACGGCCTGCCCGGCTGCCTCCGATACGAAGGCAATGAGTGCCATCCCCATGATCCGCTTCATTATTTTCAATCCGCTAGGTGTTTTTGACGGGAACAATTGCGCCGTGTGTTTCAAGAAGATTTTTCAGATCGGCATGCGGCACCTCCAGGGGTGTTTTTCCGGAAGCGCAGGCCAATGCTGCCGCAGCGGCTGCGGCCTGGCCCATTCCCATGCAGGAGGCCTGGACGCGCAACGCGGAGTTGGCCAGCCGGTCACTGCTGAGGCAACGACCTGCTACCAGGAAATTCCGGCTTCCCCGGGGTACAAGGGCGCGCAACGGGATAGTCGGCACCACCCCTTCTACGAGGTGCCGGGGAATTACCCCCTTGTCATCATGCAGATCGATCGGGTAATAGGAATAGGACACGGCGTCATCATATACTTTTCCCGTCACATAGTCCTCGTGTGTAATCAGGTACTGGCCATCGATGCGAAAGGTCTCCCGGACAGCAATTTCATTCTGCACGTCCTGCAGCCTTGTTTTTTCCAGTCCCGGGAGCGTCCGCAAAAAACGCAGCATCCGCATCAGCGAAGCCCGTCCCCTGAGGTTGGCCGACGTATGCGTCTCCGAAGTGGTGGAGTCCGCGCCCGCAATGTGCTGCACGTTGTCTCCATAATTCCTGAGCAGGCCGGCCACATTCAAAAACTCTTTTTTTACAAGGTTTCCTTTGCGCACCTCCTCTTCGTAACGGGACTGGATCATCTTGAAGTCGAGTGTATCCAAATCGTACCCCGACAATCTGAACTGAAGGGTTCCCGGCTGCGTGTCGGCCTCCCTGAGCACCGGAAATCCGGCCATTGCAGTAGCAAAGGCATTTCCCGTACAGTCGATCAGCTGGTTGGTTTCGATTACGGTTTCAGTACCCTTTCCGATTGTAGTGACCTGCCAACCGTTTTTCGTCGGTTTTATCGATACCGGCGTTTCGTAATAACGGACTTCAACGCCCGCGTCCAGCACCTTTTCTTCCGCCAGGAGCGCGTAAAGCTGCCCGTTCACCCGTACCTGGTGCCGCCAATGCTGTCGCCCGTGGGGAACCGACACATTGGGCAGCGGGTCATCATTCATCGCCACAGCTTCCTGGACCAGCTCCCACCCGATCCCCCCGATCACCTGTTTTCCCCAGGCGAAAAAAATCCCCGGGAAATTCACGCCACCCGTGGTGGTTACACCGCCTAACTGGCTTCCATTCTCGACCAGGACGGTCTTTCTACCGGCGCGACCGGCCTGTATCGCTGCCACCACACCGGCCGTCCCGCCGCCAATTACCAGTATTTCAGTTTTTATCGTCTTTTTATCAACCCGGTACGGGACGCTCAACCGCTCCCCTTTCAGGATCGTCGGTACCCCGAACGAAATACTTCCAAGTGCCGCGAGCGCCGACCGGCGTTTAATTTTCTCTGTCATAAGCTTTCATTTTTTAATAGCCGGGATTTTGATCTCTGGCGGGATCCAGCAGGCCGTTGTAGTTCATTTCCGATAGGGGTATCGGCCACAAAAGGTGCTTGTCGGCCACCGTTTTCTTTTTCCCGAACAAAACAAGTTCGTTTACCTTGCCGGTCCTTTTCAGTTCATGCCAGCGCTTTCCTTCATAAAGGAATTCGTACCCCCGCTCTTTGATCACGAGATCATAGAACTGCTCCGGCGAGGCGGCATCTGCCGCCGTAATGTCCACTGCGGACGGCGCCTCGGACGGAAGCCCGTACCCCCGCCTGCGTACGCGGTTCAGCGCCTCAATTGCTTTGCCGGAAACACTTCCCTCGCTTTTTACCACCGCTTCGGCATACATCAGCAGCACGTCGGCATAACGGTACAGGGGCAGGTCATTGCCGGCACCGCTCTGGCTGATCGCCTCTTTGTCCACATATTTTGAACTCACCAGCGTATTGGGCCCCAGGCCAAAACTGATATTGTCCCATAGCTTTTTCCTCACATCGTCGTCATCCCACGCTACAAAATTCGGGTTCGTCTTATCACCGTGAACGGCATAAGCGCCGCCGAATTTAAAGAGGTTGGTGCTGGGGTGATTGGATATCCAGAGGATATAGTTCCCCTGCGCCTCCAGCCGGGAGTACTTGAAGTAGAATATTTCCTCCGGGGTGGTGAGAATGGCCGGCCCGAAGAGATTCATCTGAAAGTCCTGGACGGATTTAGCCTGCACCAGGCTGAATTTACCGGAGTCTATTACCTCTTTGGCACGTGCCGCGGCGTCGGAATGGTTGCCGAGGGTCATGTATACGTCTGCCAAAAGGGTCTTCGCCGCCCACCTGGAAGGCCTGCCTACATCTTTCGGTGTTTCCGGCAGCACAGATTCGGCCGCCTGCAAATCAGTTACGATGAGCTCGTAAACCTGTGCGGCAGTACTTTTGGCAAGGTCTTTTTCAACCATATTGGCCTCGGTCCGTAACGGGACCCCGCCCCAGTTCCGAACCAGGTGAAAGTAAGTAAAAGCGCGGAGGAATTTGGCCTCGGCCACATACTTTTCAACGTCGGCAGCACTGATCGAAGCGCCCTTCGGAGCGTTTTGGATGACGAGGTTGGCATTCCGTATCGCCTGGTAAAAATCATTCCAAAAGCCCGATACCCTCGTAATATTGGCATCGTTGAGACCCTGGTAGTCACTGAGAGGAGTCCAGCTTCCGCGTCCGTACATCCAGTCCGACTGGCACTCCAGCGTGGCAATATAGTTCGGAAAGGTGCTGATCCTGAGCGGACGGTAAATTGCGTTGACAGCCGATTCAACCTCTTCTGCCGTTTGGTAAAATCCCTCTGCCGCAACTGCCTTGGGAGATTCTACCAACGCGTCTTCACACGATACTGCCGCTAACGCGAGCCCCAACACCACCGCAAGACTCATCAGCCGGCGGGTGGGGCGACCTGTTTTTTTATATTTTTCCATAATGTACGATTCTGTGATCCGATAAACTTTTCAACCTGTTAAAAACCCACCCGCAAGCCGGCGGTCACCGACTTCGCCACGGGATAACTGTTGTGATCCAACCTGTAATTGGTCTCCGGGTCCCACCAGGAATACGCGGTAAAAGTCAGCAGGTTCTGCGCGCTTACGTAGACGTTCAGTGAGCGGAAGACTTTCGACTTTATCCAGTCGGCAGTCAGGTCGTAACTGAGCATGATGTTCTTAAGACGCAGGTAAGAACCATCTTCTATAAACCGGTCTGACATGCGCACCGGCGATTTCAAACTGATTTTCGGATAGGCGGCCTCCGGCGACTCGGGCGTCCAATGGTTGAGGAATACCGACCGCGGCATATTGAGCCCGAAACCGTAGTCCATGGTGTTGGTAATGGCACTCGCATTGAAGATGTCATTTCCCTGGCTCCCCTGCCAGAACATACTTAACTCCAACCCTTTGAATTTCATGACCGAATTGAGCCCGTATATAAAGCCCGGGTTGGCATCGCCAATGTAAGTTTTATCGGCCTGGGTAATGGCCCCGTCCTGGTTAAGGTCTTCGAAAGTAATGTAGCCGTTCTCGTCGTAACCGGTTTCGCGGTACCCCCAGAACTGTCCGATCGGTCTTCCTTCTCTCAGAATCCCGGTCGCGTCGTTGACGATGATCACCCCTATATTGTCCCGTAAAATATCTTCTCCGCCGTAGAGGCTTATTACCTTGTTGCGGTTCAGGGAAAGGTTCCCATTCAGGTCCCATGTGAACCCGCCTTTTCTGAAAACGGCCGCGTCCACCCCAAATTCAACACCGGTATTTCTCACCCTGCCTACGTTCATAATCGTATTGAGGTAACCCGTTGATGAAGGGAGTGAAACGGTACTCAGAAGATCCTTTGTATTTTTAACATAGAAGTCGGCAGTGAACACCACCCGGTTTTCAAGTATTCCCAGGTCCAGGCCGGCATCCACCTGGGCAGTTGATTCCCAGCGAAGGTTACCGGGCAACGTGGTACCCGGCGCAAAGGTATTGGCATATCCGTCGTTGAAAATAGTCGCATTGGCGGCCAGTATGTTCAGCGTGGTATACGGCTTTACTCCCTGGCTGCCGGTCATGCCCCAGCTCGTTCGCAGCTTCAGGTCCGAAATCACCCGGTTGTCTGCCAGGAAGTCTTCATTGGACACCCGCCAGGCGAATGCTGCCGAAGGGTAGTAGCCAAACTTCGACCCGGTACTGATGACCGAAGCGCCGTCCCGGCGGAGACTGGCTGTCAGCAGGTACCGGTCACGGAAAGCATAGTTGACCCGCCCAAGGAAAGAGACCAGAACGGATTTTTCGTACCCCGAACCCGGTATATCCTGGTTGGCGGCGGCAGCCAGGTTGTAGGTTTCAAAGTCATCGCTCAGAAACCCGTTGCCGCCGGCGCTCAGCGACGTCGTGGTAAAATCCTGGTACGTCACGCCGGCCAATACGCTGAAGCTATGCTTTTCGGCAAAAACCCGGCTGTAATTCAACGTATTTTCATTCAGGAAGCTGGTAAACTGGCGACTGGTTACATCGGCTATGCCCAGGGAATTAAAGAACTTCCGGGTCGTATACTTATCAATGCGGCTGTCGCGGTTCTGCACGCCGCCTGAAACTTTCAGGACGAGGTCAGGCATAATTTTATACGATAATGACAGGTTGGCCAGCACCGCATTCTGCCGCTCGAGATTGCTGCGTTCGTTGATGAAGTTGATCGGGTTCCGTATATCGGTAGCGATAAAAGGGTACGCAGTCGACAACACGGTATAGCTTCCATCCGGATTGTACGGCGACAAAGTTGGAGGCGCTGTGATCGCAGCCGCAATCATCGAACCTCCTCTTGACCCGCCGCCGCTGTCTTTTTGTTCGTTGCCGATACGGCTGATCGTACTCGAGAGATCCACGGTAAACCGGTCGCTTATTTTGTGTGAAATGTTGGTCTGCAGCGAATACCTTTTGTAAGCGCTCCCCTTGACGATACCATTCTGATCAAAAACGCTTCCCCCGATAGAAAACTTCGTTTTATCACTTCCTCCCTCGATATTCAGCGAGGAAGTCAGCATAGGAGCTTTTGTGAAGACAAAATCCTGCCAATCGAAGCCTTCGCCGAAGCCATCCAGGTCTGCCTGCGAAAAGAACGGCTTTATGTTGTCGTTTATCGCCTGCTCGTTGTAGAACTGTGCATATTCTTTTGCATTCATCAGATCGAGTTTCCTGATCAGTCTCTGGCTGCTGACGCTTGTCTCGAAATTGACATTGGTACGTCCCGTCGCCCCCTTTTTGGTGGTGATCATGACTACTCCGTTCGCACCCCTGGCACCGTAAATAGCAGTAGCGGAAGCATCTTTCAGAATTTCCAGGCTTTCTATTTCCGCGTTGTTCAGCTGCGTTGGGTTACCTTCTATCGGGAAACCGTCAATGACATACAAGGGTTCATTGCTTCCCAGGACGGAGTTGCCGCCACGTATGCGAACGGACATGGACGCCCCCGGGGCGCCCGAGCTCTGCCGGACATGCACACCTGAGGCCCTGCCGGACAAGGCCTGCAGTACATTTGCATTCGGAAAAGCATTCAGCTCCCGCGCCTTGACCTGGGAAACAGAACCGGTCAGATCACTCTTTTTTACGGTTCCGTAACCAATCACCACCAGTTCTTCCAGCGATTTGAGGTCCGGTTCCATCTTAATTTCGAATGAGGTCCGGGTTCCTACGGCAACTTCCTGCGTGAGATAGCCTACGAAAGAAAACACCAGAAGCGCACCGCTTTCGGGTACCTCCAGCGAAAAAGTCCCGTCGGCGCCGGTAGAAACACCCCGTTGGGTTCCCTTCAACATAATGCTTACCCCCGGCAGTTCCGAACCGTTTTCGTCGAGCACACGCCCGGTCACGGTTTTCTCATCAGGCGCGGCAACTATAAGGGTACGCTCCCGCATGGCCGGGAGTTCAGGCCACGACAATTTCTCTTTCGGCTGCAAGGACTCCAGTTGATCCGGTCGGATACCCCTGTCCGGTGTTGCGTCCTGCACCGACTCCGGCGGTGCGCTGATCACAATGGTTTTGCCGATGATGGCAAACGTGAGCTGGTGCTTCCTGAGCAGTTGTTCCAAAACGGTCGTTAATTCACCGTTTTTCACCCGCATATTGACTTTCGCCTGGTCATGTGCGAGGTCCGCCTGCATCCAGAAGGTGTAGCCCGTCTGTTTTTCAATCTGCCGCATTACTTCCAGCATGCTGGAGTTCCTGATCGAAAGGGTAATACGCTGCGCATTCCCGCTCGCATAGACATGCAGACAGGTGATAAAAATCAAAAAGGAAACGTATTTCAATCTCATGATTAGTTTCTTCCATGATTTCCGGCTAACCAGGCCGGTATGAAAACCCTTTGCAATACGGGCAAACAGGCTCCTTTGCCGCCGTTCGGGCGGTAGGTAATTGGTAAAATAATCCATACTTTTGTTTGAGTTGGAATAATCTGTTTGACATCGATTCTGGTCTCATTTTCATAATGAGCCCGGCGTTCCGACACCGTGCCGCGAGTGGCCTCAACACTCCGGCACTTTTTTTGAAACGCCGTATCCGGCCCCAACCTGGTTGGGCCGGTCACGTTTTCAGATACTGATCCTGACTTTTTTTCCTTCTGTTTTGATTTGAATGTTCCGGTTACTGGCTTTTACGATTTCAAAGACCTTCTCTGCCGGCAGGTTTCTGGGAATTTTCCCGTTAAATTTAATTTTCTCAACCCCGCCTTCAAACGTTACCTGCACGTCATACCAACGCTCAATCTGGCGCATAATCGCGCCCAGATCGGTGTCATCACCCTGGAAATGACCGTTTTTCCACGCGACCGACTCTTCGAGTTTGGCCTGTGAAACTTTTATTTCGTCCACATGCCCCGTTACGGATGCCTGCTGGCCCGGCGACAGCGTCACGATTTTACCGTCAGGCGTACCAGAACCTTTTCCCTCTATGCCTACCTTCACTTTACCCGACAGAAGCGTGGTCGTAATCTCTCCTTCATTGGCGTAGCCGTTTACGTTAAATTCCGTTCCCAATACCTCGATGGTCTGGTTACCCGAAATGACCCTGAACGGAACCCCCTGGGCGGCCATGTTTACAACTTCAAAATAGGCTTCTCCCGATAAAGCCACCTTTCTCTCGCGACGGTCGAACCGGGTCGGGAACCTGAGGGAAGACTGCGCATTCAGCCATACCTTGCTGCCGTCGGGCAGGCGCAACCGGTATTGTCCGCCCCGCGGCGTAGTAATGGTATTGATGCCGCCACCGGGTGTTCCGGGCAACTCCGCCCCACGCCGGTCGAGCTCATACGAAACGATGCCATCTTCCGATTTTGAAATGATCGAACTCCCCTGGCGCGCTATCTCCCCCGCCGCTACGCTTTCAAGGTCAATTTTCCGGCCGCCTTCCAGGATCAGCACGGCCTTGTCCCCCCCGGGCGCGAAAGACAAATCCCCTTGTCCGATCGCAGTGTTGTCCGCGCCCCTGCTGCTGAAAAGGAGGTAAGAAATACCGGCAAATAAAACGGCCGCAGCAGCGTAACCAGCATAACGGTACCAAATAAACGTTCTTGCAGGCTTCTCAAAAGCATTGATTTCCGTCAGGATATTGGTCAAAACGGCATCTTTCCCCGGTGCCCGGTACCGTGAAAGCTCGCCCACCAGGTGCCGTTCTTCCGTCAGCCGTACAAAGAGTGATTCGTTTTCGGGACTTTCACTGCGCCAGCTATTGAGCTTGGTCAGCTCGCTTTCAGTCAGTTCCCCCCTGAGATACCTGGCTATCAACCCGCCCGTTTTATAATATTCCTCGTAATTATCCATATTCCGCTTTGATTGCAGTAAAGACAATCTCAAACGCAAACCGGATAAAAACGGGGCGCTTTTTTTTGAGAAAAAATCAGAAAAGCTAAATGGGAGTTGCCTCCGACGGGTAAAGTATCACAAAAAATCAGATCATCTTCAGTCTTTCCTCCTCGAGGTCAATCTGGTAAAGCTGGCGGCGGATTATTTCCTCGTCAATGTTCGGGTCTTTATTGAGTTCCGACAAATACCGGCGCTGGATTTCAAGCAGCTCTATAAAAATTGCTTTGTTTTTTTCGGTCATCCGGGTGTCATCGGCAGCTTTGGTCCTTTCCTCCCATTGCCTCAGGAATTTCTCCATACCGGCGTGCCCGTCAGGATCGTTTTCGTACCGCTCTTTGAGGTGCAGGTAAACCACCTCTTTCAGGCCTTTTTTCATTTCTTTCCGGGCCGACTCTTCGCTCTCTGCACCCTTAATATTGTCAAAAAGGCCGGTGCGGCGTATCAAATAAGGCAGCGTGAGCCCCTGTACGAGCAACGTCAGCAGGATCACGACGAAGGTGATGAATAGGATCAGGTTACGGTGCGGAAAAGGGCTTCCGTCGGTTAGCGTGACCGGGATCGCCAGCGCCGCAGCCAGCGACACCACCCCGCGCATGCCGGTCCATCCCATCAGGAGCGGCATGAGCCAGCGGCGCCGTCCTGTGCGCCCTTTCGGGATCACGCTGCGCCGGAAGATCATGGTCGACACCATTGCGGCGTAAGAGCTGATGATACGCGCTAAAATGAGCAGTACGGTCACAAAAACACCATACCCGATCGCCCTGTTCAAAGGAAAGCCGTCGGCGCGCAGTCCACCTACGATCTCGGGCAGATCCAGCCCGATGATAAAGAAAACAATGCCGTTGAGCACGAATACAAAACTTTCCCAGACGCTGTACCCTCTTATACGGCTGGCGCTCGTGAGAAAATTCAGCCGTTGCGCAGACATGTACAGCCCGCCGCAAACTACGGCCAGCACACCCGAAGCGTGGGCTTCTTCCGCTACCCGATACAGGATATAGGGTTCAATGAGGGTGAAGACAATGTCGGAGGGCGCGTCGGTAGGCAGACGCTTGTGGGCCTGCACAAAAAACCAGGCCAGGGCCAACCCGATCGCAGCCCCGCCCAATACCATCCAGAAAAAGCTCCCGATGGCCTCCTGCAGGACAAACTGGCCCGTTCCGACTGCTACCAGTGCAAACCGGAAAATGATCAGGGAAGAGGCGTCATTCAGCAGACTTTCTCCTTCCAATACGGCCGAGGTAGATCTTGAGATTTTAACAAACCTGGTGATCGCGCCGGTACTTACGGCATCGGGCGGTGAAACGATTCCGCCCAACAGGAAGCCAAGGGCAATAGTAAACCCGGGAATAAGCTGATTGGTAAACACCGCCACGGTAAGCGCTGTAAAAAACACCACGAGGAAGGCAAAACTCGTGATAATACGCCACCATTTCCGCATTTCCTTAAAAGAAACCGCCCAGGAAGCTTCAAAAAGCAGAGGCGGCAGGAACAGGAAAAAGATAAGGTCGGGATCAATTCTGATGACCGGCAGCCCGGGCACAAAACTGATCAGCAACCCGGCTATCACCAAAAGGATGGGATAGGCCACCTTCAGCCTGGTAGCCCACATTTCCAGCAGCACGATCGCCGCGATCATCGCCAGCAGCAGCGGTAAGATAGTTTGCATCGGAAGTTCGTCTGACCAATCTAATATCTGAGGAGCAGCAGCAACGCGAGGAGCTCGGGCGTGAGTTTCATCCTCAGCAATTCGAGGGCGCGTTGCTTCTGTTTTTTTACCGTATTGACCGACATGTCCAGCAGGTCGGCTATTTCCTGGTTTTTCTTACCATCCAGGTAGGCCAAAGTACTGATCCTCCGGTAAGATTCCGGCAGGGCTTCAATCGCCTCATCCAGTAAATGCAGTACTTCCGATGTTACGATCGCCTCAATTACCGTTCCATCGGGCTCTGATTCTCTTTCCAGGTGAGAAAGGTATTCTCCGGCCACCTTCTGACGCCGGATGGCATTTAAGCACGAATTTTTAACGGTGGTATAAAGAAAATTTTTGATCGCAACGGGATGGTCTTCCACCTCCGATCTCACCTGCCAGAATTTCACAAACGCATCCTGGGCCATGTCATTGGCAAGCTCACGGTCATTCAACAGCCTAAAGGCAAAATAAGCCAGTCGGTCGAAGTACGTCGTAAACAGTTCTTTCACCAGTTCCTCGCCGGAGGAGCCGGTTGCCTGTTTGCCGATACTGCGACTGGAAATGCCCATATTGCTACAGCTTTACAGAACCTCCTGTCTTTACTGCCTTGTAAATGGCCTCTACAATGCGAATATCGCGAAGTCCTTCCTCCCCCGGAACCAGGAGCGGCTTTTTTTCCATGATGGCGAGTGCATCCTCATCCATCTGCCTGGCCTGCTGGTTTTCAATGGGATAATCGATCGCGCCCAATGTACTGCTTCCCTTGTTCCCCTTGTAAGCAGAGAAAGGCTCCATAAAAAGGGTACCTTTTTCATAGCTGACTTTCAGGTAATTGGCGTTGGCTCCGTGACCGCCCATGCAACTCGCAATAGCGCCGGATGGGAATTTCAACTGGAACATCATCATTTCGTCAGCTTCATTAAAGATTTCAGGCCGGTTCACCACCGATTGCGCGGTTACGGAAACAGGCTCCTCTCCGGCCGCCAACCGCGCCCCCTGCAGGGCATACACCCCCATATCGTACATAGACCCGCCGCCTACCGATTTCTGCATTTTCCAATGCCCTTTGCGGCTTTCCGTGTATGACGCAGCTACGCTGATCAGCTTTACCTTCCCGAGCTTTTGTTCCTTCGCAATGCTCAGCACCTCCCGGGTATTCGGGTCGTGCTGGCACCTGTAGCCGATCGCAAGCGCTACATTCGCCTCTTTACAGGCCCGGATCATGTCTTCGCAGTCTTTGGAAGTGAGCGCCATCGGCTTCTCACAAAAAACATGCTTACCGGCCCTGGCAGCCCGGATTACAAACTCCCTGTGCATGGAAGGGGGTAGTACAACGTACACGATATCGATATCGGGGTTTCCTTTTATCGAATCAAAATTCTGGTAGTTATAAATATTTTTATCCTCCAAACCGTACTTTTCTTTCCATACCCGCGCTTTTTCGGGCGTACCGGTGACAATACCCGCAAGGTGGCAGTTTTTGGTCAGCTGAAGGGCAGGCGCGAGCAGATCCGTACTGTAATAGCCCAATCCGACCAGCGCTACCCCCAGGCTTTTCTTTTGCCCGGCTTTTGCCAGTACGTCAGGTAATGTCAGGGTTGACGCCAGGGCGGTGGCCCCGGTCAACAGAAAATTCCTTCTGGTCACCAAAAGAGGATTGTGATCTGCCATGTTAATAAGATTTTGCTTCTGCGAATAAAAGAAGTTTCCTTGAATATTTACTGAAAAGCCAGCTCGTTCGGATTTGTTAACTTTTCGTTACCATGCGGGCATTGCCTTTCCCGCGCGTGATATCGACATGGTGCAACCGATTATGTTTGTTAACTTGCCGTGTCAACGTCGCCCGTTCTGAAAATGTCGTTAAGTCCGCGCATTATTGCTCTGTTACTGTCGCTCTGCATTTCGTTTATAACCATCACATTTCTGTCATTTATTGACGAAACCAACGGCACAATCCTTTTTACTGCCGGGATTGCCTCTTTTGTGTCGTCTTTCTTTCTGACTTTCTACGCGATTGAGATGCTGGTTTTCTCCGAAATTAAAAAAATGCGGCGAACGATCCACAAGCTGAAGCTCCGCGACTTCTCTATTTCTAAAAAAGCCTTGTTGCAAACCAGCAACCCCATCAAGGCAATGAACGACGAAATTTTTGTTTACGTTTCCAGTAAGCAGAAAGAAATTGAGGAATTGAAAAAGATGGAGCAGTTCCGCAGGGAATTTCTTGCCGATGTATCGCACGAGCTGAAGACTCCCGTCTTTTCAGCGCAAGGCTTTGTGCACACACTGCTGGAAGGCGCCATGGAGGATGAAGCGGTGCGGGAGAAGTTCCTGATTAAGGCGGCCAAAAACCTTGACCGCCTCGACGTGCTGGTCAACGACCTGGTCAGTCTTTCGCAGCTTGAATCCGGAGAGACTACCATGCACCTGGAAAAGGTCAACCTGGTGGACCTCACGCGGGAGATTTTCGAACGACTAGAAAAAGTGGCCCAAGACCGCAGCGTCAGCCTGAAAATAAAGCCGGATAAGCTGGAATCGGCCCTTGTAATTGCCGACAAACAACGAATCGACCAGGTAATGGTCAATCTCATCAGCAACGCCATCAAGTATAACAATGAGGGCGGAAAAGTAGTGGTCTCAATCGAAGAAGAGAAAAAAAGCTTCTCTATCTCGGTGAAAGACAACGGCCCCGGTATCTCGCAGGAGCACCTGGCCCGGATTTTCGAGCGCTTCTACCGGGTTGATAAAAGTCGCTCCCGTGATTCGGGCGGCACCGGGCTTGGTCTTGCCATTGTCAAACATATTCTTAACGCCCACGGTACCTCTATCACCGTAATGTCGCAGGTTGGGAAGGGAACGGTGTTCAGCTTCAAGTTGGCTAAGTAGGGGTGAGGTTTGAGGGATGAGGTTTGAGGGGTGAGGTTTGAGGGGTGAGGATTGAGGGGTGAGGATTTAATATTCGCGGATTCGGAACTTATCTCGTATCTTTTTCTACTTTTGCTGATAATCGCAGAAGATACCCGCCTTCGATTACTCACCTCTCAACTACTCATTACTATGTGGAAAAAACTTCTACCACTCGGAGTTGCGTCCGTCCTGACAGCAACCGGCGCCTTATACGCGCAAAAAAGAGACTTCGGGAGTAGTATCAGCAATTTTGCTACCAAAACCGGGGCAAAAGTTACTACAAGCAAAGCGACGGGAACTCCCGGCTTTATTACCGTATCAGCCGGAAGGGATATCCCCCTGGAAGGGGGCACAACGACGGCCAGGGCCGCAGCATTTCTGAAAGAAAATGCCGACATCTACGGGATCAGACAGGGTCAGGATCAGCTGATTACGCTGTCAACGGTAAGAGACCAGCATGGTCTCGAACATGTGACCGTTCACCAGCACTACAAAGGAGTTCCGGTCTTTGACGGTATCTTGAAGTTCCACTACGATGCGCGCATGAACCTTAGATCCGTAAACGGGAACTTTATCCCGGATATCATGCTGGAGCCTAACCCGTCACTCACCAAAGAGGATGCCCAATCGAGGGCCTTTCGCTCCGTTTCTGCCGGGAAAGGGGTTGATCCCGGCGAATTGAAAGCCGCTAAAAACACCCTGTATGTATTCAGGAAAGGGTTGGTCCAGGGCTTCAAAGGCGCCAATTACCTGGTTTACGAAGTCGAAGTTACCAACGAAAAAGACGTTCGTGAGTTCCTGTATATTGATGCGCATACCGGCGTGGTCGTCGAACAGTTTACCGGGATTCACGGCCTCAACCGCAGGCTCTACAACCAAACGTATAACCCCGCCAGCCCGGACGCCAACCTCCTCTGGAAAGAAGGTGATGAATTTCCGGGCGCGCTGAGCACCAATGTCTGGCAGCAGTCTTCGGTAGCTACCGCCGGACATACCTACCATTTTTTCAAAAATGCCTTCGGACGCACTTCGTATAATGGTACCGACGCCCCTATGATCAGTACCCACAACAACCCGACCATTGATTGCCCGAATGCCAATTGGAACGGCGTGTCCGCCAATTATTGCAACGGTACCGCATCCGATGATGTCGTGGCCCACGAATGGTCGCACGCCTACACCGAATACACCAGCGGGCTCGTATATGGCTGGCAGTCCGGCGCTTTAAACGAATCGTTTTCAGACATGTGGGGAGAAACCATTGACCAGCTTAACGGCTATATGGATGAAAATGAATCCTCACAAACCCTTCGGCAACCCGGCTGCGGAAGCTCTACCCGCTGGCTTCTATCTGAGAAAGCAACTGCATTCGGCGGCGCATTACGCGATATGTGGGACCCTAACTGCAAGGGAGATCCCGGCCGGGTGGGTGACCCTTTGTTCTATTGCTGGTCCGAGGACGGTGGCGGCGTACATACTAACTCCGGAGTTCCCAATCATGCTTATGCGCTGCTTGTAGATGGGGGAAACTACAACAACTACCAGATCAGCGGGCTGGGGCTGACTAAAGCCGCTCATATTATGTGGCGTGTTCAAAGTCAGTATTTATCTAAAACGAGCAATTTCGCAACGTTCGGCAACGCAATGATAGCGGCTGCCAACGATCTCATAGGGGCTGCCCTGCCCGCGCTCAGCACGCTGGAAAATGGCGCCTCGGCATCAGGTGAAGTCATTACGCTTGCCGATGTGGGCGAAGTTCAGAAAGTAGTACAGGCAACGGAACTGCTGCTGGAAAACAACTGCGGTTTCCCGCCCCTGTTTGCAGCCGTAGACCCGCTTTGCGAGGGGTCTAAACCCGCTTCCGCCCTGTTTTTTGAAAACTTCGAAAGCGGCCTGACCAACTGGACCGTCAGCAGCACACCCGGCGCCCCCGCATCCTGGATCAACAGGAACTGGGAGATCAAAGAAAATGTATACGGCAAACCCGGCAAAGCTGCCTTTGGCCCCGATCCCGGATACGGCGATTGTACCCCGGCAACCTATCAACACGGTCTCCTGCGGCTGGAAAGCCCGGCTATTTCCATCCCAGCCTCGGCAAATGGGCCTTTCATGCTGTCGTTTACCCACCTGGTGGCAATGGAAGACCTATGGTCCGGCGGGAATATCAAATACCAGATCGACAACGGGAGCTGGATACAGGTTCCTGACGCTGCTTTTGTCGCCAATGCCTACAACCGCTCAGTGAATATTGGCGGACAGAACCCGCTGGAGGGGCAGCGCGCCTTCTCCGCCGGGAACGACGGTGATGTAAAAAGTGATTGGGGGACCAGTGTCATTGACCTCTCTTCGCTCGGGCTTACCGCTTCCCAGACCATCAGGCTCCGGTGGGAGCTCGGCACCTCTTATTGTACGGGAGTAGAAGGCTGGTACCTCGACGATATCAGTGTTTATACCTGCGCCTCTACGCCGGCTGTTCATTTCGCGGAAGCGGACGCAACCACCCATGAAAGCGCTCCTGCCCTGGGGTCGGCGAACTGCCTGGACTATTCTGAAAAACTGGTACGCGTCATGATTGACAAGGCCCCTTCCGGCCCCGTTACACTCAACCTTTCGGTAGACCCTTCGTCCACCGCCAAAGAGGGCGCGACAAACGACTTTACATTTTCTCCGTCAGTGGTGACACTCGATGCCGCCAACCTCTACCGGGATATCGTCGTCCGGATCAACAACGATGCTTACCCGGAAGGCGCCGAAGTAATCAAGTTGAAATACACACTCAACAACAATGGCAGCGACGGTTACGCCGGCTTGGAAAATCAGACACATGAATTGACTATCAACGACGATGACCTGCCGCCAGGAAACAGCCAGAATGTTTTGCTGAGCAGTGGTTTTGACGCAGGTCAGGCCGGCTGGACGATCAGAAATGGCGGAAGTGACAACACGTCCTGGAAGCGAACTACCCTAACCTCCGGCGGCAGCCCCATTCAACTGGATCCTAACGGTCGGGTCCTGTTTTTCTGCTTCGGATATGCCCAGTCTTCCACTGTTACGTTCGACGAAATTCTCGAATCGCCGGCGTTCAATGCATTGGGACAAAAGGATCTGAAACTTTCGTTCAGGCATTACTTTTTAACGTATGCCAACTCTTTCAACGAACAGGGAATTGTCCAGGTGTGGGATGGTTCGGCCTGGCAAACCATTCAGACGTATTGCGCAAGCGGCTGCGCTGCCCCGGGAACGAAGGGCGGCTGGAACAGTGCCCCGGTTACGTTCAGCATTCCCGATCAATACGTCAACCCGGCTATGAAAATCCGCTTCCGTTACCTTGCTAAAGACGACTATTACTGGGCCATCGATGATATTAAGGTAACCAGTTCCAACGTCACTACGATTTTGGCGGGAACCAATACCGGCAACGGCGACAGTCAGTACCTGGGGCCTAATGAAACCGCTGTTTTTTATGACCCGGCTACGGGCGGCGTCATGGCCAAAATCAAAAACCTCTCCGCTCACGACTACGGCTGCACCACGGTTGAGGTGGACCGGGCCGGTATCGATGCCACCCCCTGGTTTGGCGCTTACCAGATCACCAACAAAACGTTTAAGGTAACACCCGCCAATCCCAATCCGGACGGCAAATACGAAATCACGCTCTATTACAAAACGGAAGAGCTTCCCAATTTCAACGGATCAGCCGTCAAATCGATGGGCAAGAGCGCGGGTGGAATTGGCGCGGGCAACCAGGGAAGCACCTCATGGGCAGAAGTTCAAAGCGAAGCAGTCTTTGACGCCGATTATTCATTCACCGCTACCTTTGATTCGGGCTTTTCCGGCTTCGGTCTGTCCGACGCCCCGCCGATCGGGTCGCTGCCGGTGTATCTTGCCGGCCTTACCGGTGTGGCGACAAATGAAGGCAACCTGCTGAACTGGTCGACAGCCTCGGAAGTCAACAGCAGTCATTTCGCAATTGAGTATTCGCCCAATGGCAAACAATTTGAACAAATCGGAAAAATTGACAACAAAGGCAATACGGTTGAAACGCATCACTACTCGTTCCTGGATACGCGCCATCGCAACGGGCTTGCCTACTACCGGTTGCGTATGGTAGATTCAGACGGCAGCTTCATCCACAGCCCGGTTATTTCAATCGCGTCAAAAAGAGGGAACGGCTTAAAATTCGGGCCTAACCCTGTAACGGATGTCTTCAGCGTAGCGCTTCCCGATAAGAAGAACCAATCCGTTTCATTGATTGTAGTGAACGTTTCGGGTCAGAAGGTAATTGATAAGCCCGTCATAGCTGTGGTAAACGGCACTTTGAAATTCAACATGAGCTTTCTGCCCACCGGGTACTACCAGGCTGTCATCGAAGAAGGAGGCACGAGGCATGTCATTCCTTTGGTGAAGCAGTAGGTTTTATAGTCATCATATCGACTCACCTTCCGGAGGGCTTCCTCCGGAAGACAATTTCCGGGCGCAACGCAGTGGAGCCGAGAGATCTCCCGTTTAGGCCAGGGTTGGATGCAGGGAGCGGGAGATTCCTCGGCTGCGCTACCATTGACAACACGATGGATGGCGCCGCTCCAACCTCCGGGTCATCCCGACCGTAGCGGAGGGATCTCCCGCTCCCCGTACCCAATCCCTTTCAGAGGGCTTTTTTCTTGCAACAGGAGATCCTTCGGCTCCACTGCGTTGCGCTCAGGATGACCATCCGGCAGATGCGCTACCATTGACAACAACAGGTTTGGAGCCGCACCAACCGGAGGGTCATCCCGACCGTAGTGGAGGGATCTCCCGGTCCCTGTACCCAATCCTTTTCAGAGG
>NZ_BAABEY010000022.1:0-35382 GCF_039540405.1 Ravibacter arvi | reverse complement strand
CTGGAGGAGATCCACAAAAAGTCTTTAAAACATAAAAAAAGGTCGGAATTTCTTCCGACCACGACTGCCAACCTGCCCCCTTTTTTTGTCACACTATTAGCCTTCTAAAAAAGTGCTGTTCAACAGCAAACGAATCAGACCTTTACAATTCAATATTGCCGGACGACACGTTCTCGAAATGTATATTGCCCTCGCCGTCGAGCGTCATCATTATGACGGAATCTTTGGAGACTTCGTCTGACAGGATTCCTTTTGACAGTTCATTAAGCACCCGGCGCTGAATTACGCGTTTAAGCGGTCTTGCACCGAAGGCCGGGTCAAATCCCTCGTCTCCGAGTTTATCCAGCACCTCATCGGATGCTTCCAGGGTAATCCCCTGCTCGCCCAGCAGCTTCTGGATGGACCTGAACTGGATGTCAACAATCTGCCGGATGTGGTCTTTCGACAACGGTTCGAACAAGACAATTTCATCAATACGGTTCAGAAACTCCGGCCTTACCGACGCTTTCAGCAGTTCCAGTACCGCTTCTTTGGTTTCTTCCAGGATCAGGGCATGGTTCCAGCCTTCGTCCTCCGCAAACTTCTCCTGGATAATATGACTGCCAATATTGGAGGTCATGATAATGATTGTATTCTTGAAGTTGGCTACTCTGCCTTTATTGTCCGTCAGCCGCCCTTCGTCAAGTACCTGCAGCATGGTGTTCCACACATCAGGGTGGGCCTTTTCAATTTCATCAAGCAGTACTACACTGTAGGGCTTCCTGCGGACAGCCTCAGTAAGCTGTCCTCCTTCTTCGTAACCTACGTAACCGGGAGGCGGGCCGACCAGGCGGCTTACCGAGTGGCGCTCCTGATATTCACTCATGTCGATCCTGACCATGGCGTTTTCGTCATTGAAAAGAAAAGAGGCGAGTGTTTTGGCGAGTTCTGTTTTTCCGACACCGGTCGGCCCCAGGAAAAGGAAACTGCCGATCGGACGTTTCGGGTCCTGCAACCCCGCACGGCTTCTGCGCACAGCGTCTGCAACGGCCCGTATAGCCTCCAATTGTCCTGCCACTCTTTTGCCTAGAACGTCTTCCAGCTGAAGCAGTTTTTCCCGCTCGCTCTGGAGCATTTTGCTGACCGGCACGCCGGTCCATTTGGCAACGACCTCGGCAATATCTTCAGCCGTAACTTCTTCCTTCAAAAGGCTGCGCTCACCTTCTGCCTGCTGCAGCTCTTCCAGCTTCTTCTGCATTTCGGGGATACGCCCGTACCTGATCTCCGCCACCTTACCGAAATCACCGCTTCTCTCGGCGTTTTCAGCCTCGAATTTGGACTGATCGATCTGCTCTTTTATAGTTCGGATTTCATTCACAACGCCTTTTTCCATTTCCCAATTCCCCTTTAGCGCGTTGCGTTTTTCCCCCAGATCGGCCAGCTCCTTGTTAAGAATCGTTTCCTTGTCCTTATTATTTTCGCGACGTATCGCTTCCCGCTCAATTTCAAGCTGCATGATCCTGCGGTTCAGTTCATCGAGCTCTTCGGGTACACTGTCCATTTCAAGTCGAAGCTTCGAAGCTGACTCGTCGATGAGATCAATTGCTTTGTCGGGCAGAAAGCGATCGGTGATGTAGCGGCTGGAAAGCTCCACTGCCGCAATCACGGCATCGTCCTGGATCCGCACACCATGGTGCAGCTCGTATTTGTCTTTAATACCACGAAGGATACTGATTGCGTCCTGCACGGAGGGTTCATCGACCATTACGGCCTGGAAGCGCCGCTCCAGCGCTTTGTCTTTTTCAATATATTTCTGGTATTCCTTGGTAGTAGTTGCGCCAATGGCATGCAACTCGCCCCGGGCCAGCGCCGGCTTCAGAAGGTTGGCAGCATCCATAGCACTCTCACCGCCGCCGCCCGCCCCGATCAGGGTATGGATTTCGTCGATAAACAGGATAATTTCTCCGTCCGAGTCGGTCACTTCTTTGATAACCGCTTTCAAACGCTCCTCGAATTCGCCCTTGTACTTGGCGCCGGCAATAAGCAAGCCCATGTCGAGCGAAACAATGATCTTGGTTTTCAGGTTTTCGGGAACGTCGCCCTGAATGATCCGCTGTGCCAGGCCCTCCACAATTGCGGTCTTACCGACGCCGGGTTCTCCCAGCAGGATCGGGTTATTCTTGGTCCTCCTGCTAAGAATCTGCAGGACACGGCGAATTTCTTCGTCACGCCCGATAACGGGATCTATCTTGCCGGCCTTGGCCAGCTCGTTCAAATTCTTGCTGTAACGCTCCAGAGAGCGGTATTTGGCTTCTGCATTTTGATCTTTCACCGGATTATTTTTTCCTCTTAGTTCTTTAATAGCTTCTTTCAATGCTTTTTCATTCGCTCCCATTTCCTGCAGGAGCCGTGCAACCGGGTCTTTTCCGGCCAGGATCCCCAGCAAAACCAGCTCGACGCTCACAAACTCGTCACCGAAATCTTTCAGCGCCGACTGTGCACGCGAAAACGCCGCGGATAAATCGTTGCTTACGTACACCTGTTGGGTGCCATGCACCTGCGGATAACCGTCGACAATGGAATCAAGCCTGGTCTTGAGCGCCTTGCTGCTTACATTCAGCTTATCCAGCAAAAACTGCGAGGTGTTGAGGTCTCCTTCCAGGATAGCCCTCAGCACATGCCCCGTCTCTATGGCCTGCTGATTTTTTCCCTGAGCAATTTGCGCGGCTTCCTGTATGATTTCCTGCGCTTTTACAGTATATTGGTTAAAATTCATGGCGATGTTTTTGAAAAGTTTAGTTGATACAAGCGACCACTAAAAACTACATACCGATTTTAGAAAAACTGAATATTTGTCACAAAAAACCCTCCAAATAATGAATATAATGACATTTTGTCTCAAAAATAAGGGTAACTGGTTTTTCCTGAAGCTTTGAATCCGGATCCACACAACGCATTATTTTATGAACCGAGAAGAAACCTCCTGGCACAGCCCATCGCTTAACCGGCAAATGGAAATCGTGACTTATGGTCATGATGGTTTTGCCTTGCTTATGATCCCGACCGCTGCCTCCGGTTACCTGGAATACGAGCAGAACGGACTAATCAGGGCGATCGCAGATACCATCAACGCCGGCAAAGTCAAAGTGTTTTGTGTCAACAGCATCAATGGCGAAAGCTGGCTGAATCCATACATGTCCGGGCACGAAAAAGGCATCCGGCATCACTATTTCAACGAATATATCCTGAAAGAAGTTTTACCCTTTATCAGGAATAATATTTCTCCTAAAAACCGGATTATTACCGGTGGCGCCTCGTTCGGCGCGCTTCATGCGGCCAATCTTTTTTTTAAACACCCTGACGTGATCAGCGGCGTGATCGGGATGAGCGGCTGCTACGACCTTACCGTGTATACGGATGGCTACTTTGACGACAATGTATATTTCAATTCCCCGGTACATTACCTGAAAAATCTCAATGTAGAGTGGCATCTTTCCCTGTACCGGCAAAGCAACCATATTCACCTGGTAACAGGGTCCGGTGCATACGAACGGCCGGAATATTCAGTGGATCTTTCGGAGATCCTTCGAAGCAAGCATGTACACCATGAGCTCGATATCTGGGGAAACGATATTCCCCACGAATGGTGGTCCTGGCACAGGATGTTGGCCTACTATCTTGAGAGCCGGTTTTAATCGGTTTTAAGAGGTACTTTAAAACCCGGCTTCCCACGGGAAACTCGGTTCGGACACTGATATAGTTGGGCTTTATTCCTAATTTTACCCGGGCGTTTTTTCAATATTAAAAGGTTGGGACCCGGGGAGCAGCGCGCCGTTTTTCCTGCCCCCTCAAGTCTTAAACCTCATGGTTGTTTCATGATTACCGACAAGGTTCCTTACTTTCCCCAAAAGCGTCTGTTAACCGACAGCCGCCTGATCAGCACTCCTGAAAATACTGTTTTTTTCGCCATCAGGGGCGAGCGGCACGACGGACACCGTTTTCTCCGCGAACTGTACGACAAAGGCGTGCGCGATTTTGTAGTTCAGTCTTCAGCGCTGACTCCGGCGTTGAGGAAAGAATGGGAAAGCTGGGCCGGCGCACGATTCTACGAGGTAAAAAACCCCGTAGAAGCCCTTCAGAAACTAGCTGCCGAGCATAGAAGTCATTTCACCCTGCCGGTTCTGGGCATCACCGGAAGCAACGGAAAAACCATTGTAAAAGAATGGCTGGTCCAGCTTCTTGTAGGCGCAAAGAATGTAGTGGCCAGTCCGAAAAGCTACAATTCGCAAATCGGCGTCCCCCTTTCGGTATGGAACCTCCGGCAGGAGCACAATTTTGCAGTATTTGAGGCCGGTGTTTCCCTTCCGCTCGAAATGCCGGCGCTCCAGCGGATAATTGAGCCCGAAATCGGCATCTTTACCAATATCGGCAGCGCACACGATGAGGGTTTTAAAACCCGGCTACAGAAAATATCGGAAAAACTGAAGCTCTTCACTAAAGTAAAACAGCTTATCTTCAGAAGCGATTACCGCGAGGTTTCATCCGAAATAGATCTGCTGCTCAAGCCCGTCAATCCGGCTCTGGAGGTCATTTCCTGGGCAACTGAAACGGAAGCCTCCATCCAGGTTACCTTCATTTCCGGCGACGCTACCTCTGAAATCAGGTTTTCAGGGCGCTATGGCCATCACCATTTCGTGGTACCATTTACCGACGACGCGTCGCTTGAAAATATCACGCATTGCCTGGTCTGCCTGCTGCTTTTAAAAATCGACCCCGCCTATATCCAAACCCACCTGGAGAAGTTAAGGCCGGTATCCATGCGCCTGGAGCTGAAAGAGGGCATTTTCAATACATACCTGATAGACGATACCTATAACTGCGATCTCCAGGGACTTTCCATGGCACTCAATTTTCTGAACCGGCAGACCCAGCGGCCTCACAAGACCGTCATTCTTTCGGACGTACTGCAATCGGGGCTCAAGCCTGACGATTTGTTTGCCACTATCGGCCAGCTCCTTCAGAACCTCCCCATTGACACTTTTATAGGAATAGGCCCGGAAATCAGCAAGCACCGCGACGCCATTCCGGTCGGCCGGACCTACTTCTACCGGGACACCGAGGAATTCCTGGACCGTCATATAATCGGAGACCTCACCAACAGCACCATCCTGATCAAAGGCGCCCGTGCTTTTTCTTTTGAACGGATT
Organism: Ravibacter arvi; assembly: GCF_039540405.1. Taxonomy (NCBI): domain Bacteria; kingdom Pseudomonadati; phylum Bacteroidota; class Cytophagia; order Cytophagales; family Spirosomataceae; genus Ravibacter; species Ravibacter arvi. The sequence continues at coordinate 30,196 of NZ_BAABEY010000022.1, read as the reverse complement.
GTCAACCGGCTCCAGCAGAAAACGCACAATACCGTCCTGGAAATCAACCTGGACGCCATCACCCACAACCTTCATTTTTATAAGCGGCAAATCGGCAATACCACCAAAATCATGGTGATGGTGAAAGCCTTTGCCTACGGCTCCGGAAGCTCGGAAATCGCGTCAGTCCTGCAATTCAACCGCGTCGATTACCTGGGCGTCGCCTACCCCGACGAGGGCATTGCCCTACGCCAGAGCGGTATTACGCTGCCTGTCATGGTCATGAACGCGATGCCCAATACCTACGAGGTATTACGCCACTACAACCTGGAGCCGGAAATTTTCAGCAGGAAATCCATGCAGGAATGGATCAACTTTGTCGAAAAACTCCCGGCAGGCAGCTCTATTCCCCAGATACACCTTAAACTCGACACCGGCATGCACCGGCTGGGCTTCGTTGAAGAAGACCTGGAATGGCTGAAACAAGTGATTACAGACCATCCGGAAATCAGGATCGCAAGCATATTTTCTCACCTGGTCGGCGCGGACGAAGGCGTTCATAACCCGTTTTCTCACCTTCAGTACGAACGGTTCAGAAAAGGTACCGATTTCCTGGAACAGGCAACCGGCTATGTGGTGCTGAAGCACCTGCTGAATTCGGCGGGCATTATTCGCTTTCCCGAATACAAGATGGATATGGTAAGGCTGGGCATTGGCCTCTACGGCGTTGAAGCAACCGGGCAGAAACAGGAGAAACTGCAAACTGTGGGTACTTTGCGGGCCACTATCTCCCAGATAAAATCAGTTGCGGCGGGTGAAACAGTGGGCTACAGCAGGAAGGGTGTCCTGGACGCACCGGCCGTTATTGCGACCCTCTCAATCGGCTATGCAGACGGCTATGACCGCCGATTCGGCAACGGAAACGGCTGGGTATGGGTCAACGGCACCAAATGTCCGACAATAGGCAATATATGCATGGACATGACGATGGTAGACATTACACAGGCAAAAGCACGGGAGGGGGACCAGGTCGTGGTTATGGGCGAAGAGCTCCCGGCCTGGCAACTGGCCGAAGCCATCGGGACCATCCCCTATGAACTTTTTACAGGCATCGGCGAGCGTGTTAAACGCGTCTTTCACAAGGAATAACCCGGACGCTAACGAATTCCGTTCAGGAAGAGCGAGGTCAAAAAAAGAGGCCGGAGATGAAATTTTCTATCTTGCATAAAAAATGGCACCATTGTCATTTTAAGAAAAAAGGTTTTTGCGAAAACACCTTGTAGCGGAGATGACAAATAAATGTTGTCAATGGTAGCGGAGCGCAGCGGAGTCGAAGGATCTCCTGTTGCTATAAAAAAGCCCTCTGAAAGGGATTGGGTACGGGGAGCGGGAGATCCCTCCACTGCGGTCGGGATGACCGTCCGGTTGGTGCGGCGCCAAACCTGTTGTTGTCAATGGTAGCGCATCTGCCGAATGGTCATCCTGAGCGGAGCGCAGCGGAGTCGAAGGATCTCCTGTTGCTATAAAAAAGTCCTCTGAAAGGGATTGGGTACGGGGAGAGGGAGATCCCTCCACTACGGTCGGGATGACCATCCGGGTGGAGCGGCGCCAAACCTGTTGTTGTCAATGGTAGCGCATCTGCCGGAGGGTCATCCTGAGCGGAGCGCAGCGGAGTCGAAGGATCTCCTGTTGCTATAAAAAAGCCCTCTGAAAGGGATTGGGTACGGGGACCGGGAGATCCCTCCACTGCGGTCGGGATGACCCGGAGGTTGGAGCGGCTTCAAACCTGTTATTGTCAATGGTAGCGCATCTGCCGGATGGTCATCCTGAGCGGAGCGCAGCGGAGTCGAAGGATCTCCTGTTGCAAGAAAAAAGCCCTCTGAAAGGGATTGGGTACGGGGACCGGGAGATCCCTCCACTGCGGTCGGGATGACCCGGAGGTTGGAGCGGCGCCAAACCTGTTGTTGTCAATGGTAGCAAGATAGAAATAACCATCCGTATATGACATTTTTCAGAACGCTGATTTTACTTTGTGCGCCGCTGGGTCTTTTTGCGCAGTTCGACATCACACGGGGAACCTGGTACAACGAAAACAGGACAGGTCGGTTGCAATTCTTCATAAAGGAAGCAAAACTCTACGCTAAAATCGTTTGGGTAGAAGACAATGCCCGAAAAGATGAACGGAATCCTGATCCGAAGCTGAGGCAAAGGCCGCTTATCGGCCTTGTCAACCTGACCGGTTTTACGCCGGCCGACGCCAGAAACTGGAGCGGAGGAAAAATTTACGACCCGGAATCCGGGAAAACCTATTCCTCCAAAATAAAGGTGTTAAGCGACAGGGAACTCGAGGTAAGGGGGTATATAGGATCGCCTGTCCTGGGCAAAAGCACCAGGTTCACGAAAGCCGATTAAATAGTGAACCGACACAAAAAACCAAAACTTCAGCAACATGTTTAAAAACAAAACATTCATCATAACAGGCGCCAGCCGGGGGATAGGCAAAGCAATAGCCCTCACGCTGGCCCGTGAAGGCGCCAATATCGTAATTGCCTCGAAATCGACCAAAGAAGACCCGAGACTGGGCGGCACGATCTTCACAGCGGCGGAAGAAATCGAGCAGGCAGGCGGAAACGCCCTTCCCGTTGCCTGTGATATCCGTTTTGAGGAACAGATCGAAAATGTGGTAAATGCCGCCATCAACCGGTTCGGCACTATCGACGGACTGATTAACAATGCTTCTGCCATTTCGCTGACAACCACCGAGCAGACCGATACCAAGCGATTCGATCTGATGCACAGCATTAACGTAAGAGGGACATTTCTAATTACCAAACACTGTATCCCGCACCTGAAAGCCTCGGCCAATCCTCATATTCTCACGTTGTCGCCGCCGCTCAATATCACCCCTGAATGGCTTGCCATATCGGTACCCTACAGCATCTCCAAGTTCAATATGAGCATGATGACCCTGGGGTGGGCACAGGAGCTAAAAAAAGACAGGATAGCTGCCAACGCACTCTGGCCGGTCACAACTATTGCTACCGCGGCTGTAAAAAACCTGCTGGGCGGCGAACAAATGGTTGCGCAGAGCCGCACCCCCCAAATCCTGGCCGACGCGTCCCGTTATATTCTTTCACAACCTTCCGATCAGTGCACCGGAAACTTGTTCCTGGATGAAACAGTGATGAAAAAAGCCGGTATAACCGACCTTTCCACTTATGCTGTTACGCCCGGCGCGCCGCTTCAAAAAGATCTTTTCCTGTAATCACCAATAAGTTATCACCCGCCCCCTGCTTACCGAATCAATATGGAAAATGTATTTTTTGAAGGCCCGGTTTTGTGGTCCCAGATTGACGCCAATATGCACCTGCGCCATTCTGCCTATGCTGATTTTGCCGCCCAGGCGAGGCTCGGCCTGCTCGAACACGCCGGTTTCTCCATGCAAGTAATTTCTCCGTTGAAACTAGGACCTATTCTCTTCCGGGAAGAGCTTATTTACCTCCGGGAGATCGTGGTCAACGACCAGGTCAGGGTGACCGCCGAAATGACCAGGTGCCGTCCGGATGGGAGCAGATGGTCTTTCCGCCAGGAAATATACCGGCAAGACGGCGTTAAGGCGGCTATAATAAACGTAGACGGGGCATGGATAGACCTCGAAAAAAGAAAACTGGGCAGCCTGCCGGAAAACCTCGCAAAGGCATTTCTCAGCAGGATACCCAAGAGCACAGACTTTGTTTTTGACGAACCCAAAAAAACCGATTCCAGTATGAACCTCGAAGACAAATTTCAGCAGGCGCAGGCCGACAGCAAAACATTGAGCGAAAGACCCGACAACGACACGCTGCTTTCTCTTTATGCCCTATTCAAGCAGGGCAGCACCGGCGACGCTCCGGAGGAAGGCCCGTCTAACCCGTTTGATATTGTGGGGAAAGCCAAACACGAGGCCTGGAAAAAACTGAAAGGAATGCCTTCCAGGGAAGCCCGGGAAAAATACATCGCACTCGTTGAGAAGCTGAAAAGCGAAGCGTAAAACCGGTTCTGCCATGAACAAGCTCCAGCATCAGCTTTTAAAAGCCCGGAGTTCCGCCTGGAACCTATGGCTTCTGAACTTCGGGTTATGGCGTATGGTTCCATTCAACCGGCCGCACCGGCTGAGGATCATTGCTGTCGACGCCGAAACCATCACCATCCAGGCTAAAAATATCAGGCCGAACCGAAACCACATCGGAGGTATCCATGCCTGCCTGCTGGCTACCGCATGCGAATATGTTTCGGGGCTGAGCCTGCTGGCACGGCTCGACCCGAAACAGTACCGGATCATTCTGAAAAGCATCGGGATGACTTACCATTACCAGGCCAAAACCGATATTTCAGTCCGGTTTACGGTGACTGATGAATGGTTCGAAAAAGAAGTCATCCAGCCGCTACGTTCATCAGGCAAAATTTTCAAAGAGGTAAGTGTCGATGCATTTGATACGGAGGGGAACCACATCTGCACCGGTAAAATCAACTGGCAAATCAAATCCTGGGAACAGGTAAAGACCAAACCCGGCTAATGCCGTTACGCCTGCGTGCCGGCGGCCCGTCGTAGCCCCTTCCGATTCTTTTTGCTAAGTTTGAAGTTTGTTTCAACCGTATTACTATCATGGAGTCGTCATCACTCGAGCTGGCAAAGGAATATTACCGGCATTTCAACAACCGCAACTGGCAGGGAATGCTCAATTTACTGGACACGCACATTCGCCATGAGCCCAACCAGGGCGACGAGCCCCGCCTCGGCATTGAAAAATTTACTGAATTTCTGAAACACATGGATGAGAGTTACGAGGAAACGCTCACCGACATGGTTTTTTTCAGCGAGCCCGGCAACGAAAGAGTTGCAGTAGAGTTTACAGTAAATGGCGTCTATAAAAAAGGAGAAGAAGGATTCCCGGAGGCAAAAGGCCAGAAATACGTATTGCCTGCCGCAGCGTTCCTGGCTTTTAAAAACGGGAAAATCGTCCGGGTAACCACTTACTACAACCTCACACAGTGGATCAAGCTGGTTTCCTGATGAAGGATCTTACGTACGAAACCCGTACAGGCGGCGGTATCAGGTCACTTTTTGACGACCTGGCCCGGCTACGGATCGAAGTATTTCGCGACTATCCCTACTTGTACGAAGGATCAGTAGCTTACGAGCGCGATTATCTTGAAACCTATGCGCGTGCCGACCGGGCATTGCTTTTTGCGGTGTACGACCATGAAAAAATGGTGGGCGCCACCACAGCCATACCCCTCGCTGACGAAACGCCGGAAGTTCAACACCCTTTTCTCGCAGCAGGGATTAACCCGGAAGATGTTTTCTATTTCGGCGAGAGTATCCTGCTGAAACCTTACCGCGGACTGGGCCTGGGGCACCGTTTTTTCGATGTCAGAGAAAAACATGCCGGTGGTTTCGGGACTTATAAAACCAGTGCTTTCTGCGCGGTTAACCGCCCGGGCGACCATCCGGCCCAGCCCCGGGATTATCGCTCCAATGATGACTTCTGGAACAAACGAGGCTATACCATCCAGCCGGATCTGGTCAGCTTTTTCGAATGGAAAGACCTGGGCGAATCTGCGGCAACCCAAAAAAAGATGACCTTCTGGACCCGCCCCCTATAGTCAAACCGAAGCTGTATCTACCCATTCTTTAAAATCAAAAGTGAATGATCAGAGTCGCTGCCGCGCAATACCCTATATCACGACCATCAGGTTTTCCGGACTGGAAACAGCATACGCAAAAATGGGTAGCCGATGCTTCCGGACACGGCGCTGACCTGCTGCTGTTCCCGGAATATGGCGCTATGGAGCTGGTTGGTATTTTGGACGAGGCCACCCGAAACGACCTCCGGGCACAGGTATTAGCAATGAATGCTCTGAAGGATGAATTCTGTGAAACCTTTGCGCGGCTCAGCGCCCAATATGGAGTAATCATTGTCGCTCCCAGCCTGCCTGTAATTCATAACGACAAGGCCGTCAACCGGGTGTATGTATTTTCCCCCGGCGGCGCAACCGGCTACCAGGACAAGCACTTCATGACCCGTTTTGAGGATGAAGAATGGAAGGTATCCGGCGGAGAAAACATACTCTCGGTTTTTGAAACCTCTTGGGGATGCTTCGGCATTCAAATCTGCTACGACGTGGAATTCCCTTTGGCTTCGGCGCTGCTGGCAGGCGCGGGAGCCGGGCTGATACTGGCGCCCAGCTGCACCGAAACCATAAGAGGTGCTACCCGCGTACACGTAGGCGCCCGGGCGCGGGCACTCGAAAACCAGCTGTATACGGCAGTGGCGCAAACGACCGGTAACGCAGACTGGTCACCGGCAGTAGACGTCAACTACGGCTATGCGGCCATTTACAGTACACCCGACAGGGGCCTTCCGGAAGAGGGAATCCTGGCCTCGGGCACGCCACAAGCAACCGGCTGGATATACGGTGACCTTGATATGAAGTTACTGGCGGCCGTACGGCAAGACGGGCAGGTATTTAATTTCAGGGACAGCCAACGAGTCATGGAGAAATTGAAGGAACGCGGCCCCGAGATCAGGAAAATCCTATTGGACAGCTGATTAAAGGGAACCAAACCTTGCAAGACAATCCAATAATTATGTAACGCTTCTGTTCATAGAAGCCTCTAATTTTGTAACTTTCCAAAGAAAGGATCAACCGACATTTAACAGAGGAATAAGCCTTTATGTTTAAAAAAATCATACTCCGGTATTTCACACTGTTCATGGCACTTGTTGTGCTGGCGAGCAGCACGGGCGTTGGCCTCGTGGAAAACCAGTGCATGATGCGGGGCAAAACTGTTTCCCTGGTTTTTAAGGATAAAAAGAAAGGCTGTAAACTTTGCAGTGCGCCGCGGCATGCCCGGAAAACGGATGCCCGGCAGGACATACCTGTTCTGAAAAAATCGCATTGTTGCGTTGAAAAGCACCAGCTGAAGATGGTCGAGTACCAGGTCCCGGCCGGGAAACACCTCGACAATACGCTGAAGAGCGTTCCGGCAAACGGTCCGCCATTCTTCACGTTTGCCGCCTTTTTGCACCCCGGACTGTCCGGGCGTGAAGAAAGCCCTTCCCCACCCCACTCATTTTCCTCTCTCTTTTTCGGAAGAGCCACGCTTTCATTTATCCAATCGTTCCTGATCTGAGATCGTTTTCGGTTCCGGCCTGGTCCGGAATCAATCCTGACGCCGCCCTGGCAGGCAACAACGTATAACCGTTGGCCGGATTTGTTTTACCGCTCACTGCGCAATTTCAGGCAGCACAGCGGTTCACAGAAAATGACTTCAATCATGCAATATCTATTTATATTCAGTTTACTGATGGCGGCAGCCCCGATCCTGGGCCAGTCTGTCAACGGCAAAGTACATACCGAAGAAAATCAACAGAAAACCCCGCTGGTAGGCGCCAACGTATTTTGGAAAGGAACAACGATCGGGGTTATGACCAATGTCGACGGGGCTTTTTCGATACCGGTCGCCCCCGAAACACGGCAGCTTATCATCAGCTTTGTCGGATACCGCAATGACACGCTCCTGGTTGATGACCTTCTGAAAGTGTTGGACATTACCTTAAAAGAAGACCAGACGCTGAGCGAAGTTACCGTTCGTGGCAACGCCGGCATGCTCGACCGGCTTTCACCGCTGCATACCGAAATTATTGATACGCGGACATTGGAGAAAGCAGCCTGCTGCAACCTGTCGGAAAGTTTCGAAACCAACGCCTCTGTGAGTGTTTCATTCAGCGACGCCGTAACCGGTTCGAAGCAGATCCAGATGCTGGGTCTGAGCGGCAACTATATCCAGACCAATACCGAAAACATCCCGTTTGTACGGGGCTTGGCCACGACTTTCGGCCTGAATTACATCCCGGGAACCTGGGTTCAGTCGATTGACGTCAACAAAGGTGTCGGCTCGGTTGTAAACGGCTACGAGTCCATGACCGGGCAAATTAACGTGGAGCTGAAAAAACCGGACGGTCCCGAGCAGCTCTACCTCAATACCTACGTCAACCATTTCGGACGGGGCGAGGTGAACCTGAACCTGGCCCGACAACTGAATGAAAAATGGAGCACCGGTTTCCTTTCTCACGCCAGCACCCTCCGGAATCGCGTAGACGGTAACGGCGACAATTTCCTGGATATGCCGCTGTATACCCAAATCAGCGGACTGAATCGCTGGAAATATCAAAGTGACAACATGATGGCCCAGTTCGGGGTAAATGCACTCCACGAAAACCGGCTGGGAGGAGAAATGAACTTCAGGCCTGCCATGAAACTTACCCGGGAGGCCTACGGGTTCGGTACCAACGTGAACCGTGCGGGGGCTTTTGCCAAGATTGCCAGGCTTTACCCGCACAAGCCTTACCAGGGATTGGGGCTGATATTAAATGCCTCATACCACGACCAGGATTCTTACCTGGGCCTGACCCGCTACGATGCTACCCAGAAAAGCCTTTATGGTAACCTGATTTACCAGAACATCATAGGAAATACGCAGCACTCCTACCGGACCGGCGTTAGCTATATGCTCGACAATTACCGGGAAGTTTTCAAGGATACGCTGATGCGGCGTACAGAATCCGTACCCGGCGCCTTTTTTGAATACACCTACAATTATATCGACAAGTTCGTAGCCGTATTGGGTTCCCGGCTGGACGCCCATAACCTGTATGGCCTTCAGTTTATTCCAAGGGCCCATTTGAAGTACGGAATCGACAATCATACAGTTCTTCGCCTGGCCGGCGGTAAGGGGTTTCGCGTTGCCAATCCGCTTGCCGAAAACTACGGCAACCTGGTTTCGTCACGCCGCGTGATATTCAGGGAAACACTTCAGCCTGAAGTCTCGTGGAACTACGGGATCAGCCTCTCCAGGGACCTTCACCTCAACGAAATGAAGGCGAGCGTCGTGGTCGATTTTTTCCGCACACACTTTGAGAACCAGCTGGTCGCAGATATGGAGGACCACCGGTACCTTTACTTCTACAACCTGAACGGGAAGGCATTTGCCAACAGCTTCCAGGCCGAATTCAACCTCGTCCCCGTCAAACGTTTGGAATTCAAGCTCGCATACCGGTTCTTTGACAACAAACAGTCGATCACAACCGCTACCGGGGAAACCCAATTGCTGCCGAGAATGATGGTAAGCCGCGACCGCGTACTTTTCAACACCGCCTATGCTTTGCCGTATGACAAGTGGAAATTTGACCTGACCGTGCAATGGAACGGACAGAAAAGAATGCCGATGACCGCCCGCGAGCACGCCCAACCGGAAACCGGTATAATGCCGGTCTATATGGCCCCAGACTTTTTTAACGTAAATGCGCAGATTACCCGTACTTTCCCGAAGTGGGATCTCTACCTCGGTGGCGAAAACCTGACAGGGTTCAGACAAATGAACCCGATCGTGGAGGCACAGAACCCGTTTGGCCCGAATTTTGATGCGGGTATGGCGTGGGGGCCGGTAGTTGGCCGGATGATTTATGCGGGACTTAGATTCAAAATCGGAGAATAATGGAGCTGCTTGTCAAAAACATGGTCTGTGACCGCTGTATCAGAACCGTCAGAGAAGAACTTGAGCGGGCCGGTGAAAAGGTAACCGATATCAGGCTCGGGAGGGTGGTCATTGAGGGCACCCCGGGGGAAGACCGCCTGGACGCCATCCGCGGGATTCTGACCGGTAACGGTTTCGAACTCCTCGATGACAAAAAAGCAGCCCTGGTCGACTATATCAGGAAACTGATTATCGAGGAAATCCAGCACCTGAAGGGCAGCAAACCCGAGCATATGAATTTCTCGGAGTACCTGGCTCAGAAGACCGGATATGAATATTCCTATATCAGTCATCTGTTCTCGGCTGAAACCAACCAGACCATAGAGCAATATATCATAGCGCAGCGAATTGAAAAAGTAAAAGAATGGCTTTCATATAATGAACTGACGGTCAGTGAAATTGCATGGAAACTAGGATACAGCAGCGTCGCACATTTATCTAACCAGTTCAAAAAAATAACGGGAATCACGCCCGCAGCATTTAAAAATCTGAAAGACCACGAGCGAATCTCCCTTGATAAAATAGGGCCAAAGGAAAACAATTAATTAAAACTACAAGTGCATTAAACTCATGAAGCAGATCACCAGTTTACTAATGGCGTTTGTCCTGATGATGGGGCTAGCCAATTTCGCTTACAGCGCGGACAACGATTCGAAGGAGGTTAAAATCAAAACTTCGGCAAAATGCAAAATGTGCAAATCCAGGCTGGAGAGAAATTTGGGTTTGTCAAAAGGCATCGAATCGGCGAACCTGAACCTGGACGACAAGGTAATGACCGTCAAGTACAATCCGAAGCGGACGTCGGAAGAGAAAATCAGGGAAGTGATTGCCAAAACCGGCTACCAGGCCGACGAGATTCCGGCAGTGGAATCAGCCCACGACAAATTACCGAAATGTTGCAGGAGAACCGCCGAGGAACACAGTCACTGACGGTGCGCACGCACGTGACCGCGAGTTACCGGATTGATAGTCGACTATAAACGGCTACCGCTACCACCAAACGCATTCCGGTCGACCCGGCTTGAGAAACGGTGGCCTCCAAACGAGGCCACCGTTTCTCATAAATGCCTCCTGAAAACTTTTCCGGTTACGACGCCTACGGGATTGTGACAACCGAATTTGCCGTATCCGAAAATATATTCGCCTTTATGAAGCATATAGCCCGTGATAAAGGCAAATATTTCCCGAATACTTCTTAATTTAACACCCCCGATAGCATTGATCAGCCCTCTTCTCTATATCGGGTTCGTTACTTTTCTGCCTCCATTCAGGAATATTGCTGTTACAGACTTAAAAATCAGCCTCGAGCTGTTTGATATCAGGCTTTTGTCATTAGCAGCGCTCAACCAGTTATGATCATTCAGCTAATAGCCAGGTGCTAATAGCGTAAACCTTTGCGCACATGAAAATATTGTTAATCGGGAGGAGAGAGGGTTACAGGACTATGCTTTCGGAAAATCTTAAGAAATCGGGCCTCGAAATTTTGGAATGTGACGATCTCCCTCTTGCCCAAAAAGAGCTTGCCATCAGGGAACTCGATCTCGTAATCTGTTGTATGCCGTTTCCCGGCGGCGATTCACTTTTTTCAGTCGTGTCGACGATCAAATCCTATGCAGGCGAAATAGAGATAATTCTTATCGACCATCATATTGAGTTGCACACCGCCATGCAGCTGGCCCATGCAGGGGTGTACTGCTGTTTCAATCGTCCCTTTTGCCTGGATCAGCTAAAAGAAACTATCAACCAGCTCAGAGCGCCCGGAACCGGGCTTCCGCCCCGAAAAAAAGCCCGGGCAGGGTCAGACGCTCAAACCGGGAACCGCTATGTAAGAGGGAACAGTGAAATTGCACAAAAAATGTACCAGCAAATAGACCTGATTGCGCCTACGCGGTTTAATGTGATTGTCACGGGAGAAACAGGGACCGGCAAGGAGTCGGTGGCACGGAGAATTGCCGTGTTAAGCGAAGCTTCCGAGCCTTTCATCACGGTAGATTGCGGATGTCTTTCCAAAGAACTTGCCGTAAGTGAACTTTTCGGGCATGAAAAAGGCAGTTTTACCGGAGCAACCGAAAAGAAAATCGGTGCGTTTGAATCTGCAGATAACGGCACGCTTTTCCTGGACGAAATCGCGAATCTCGAATACGATGTACAGGGCTTTTTGCTCCGGGCTATCCAGGAAAAAACCATTCGGCGCCTTGGATCCACCCAGGAAATTGCTGTTAACACCCGCCTGATCGTCGCCACCAACGAGAGCCTTTTGAAGGCCGTAAAATCTGGAAAATTCCGGGAGGATTTATACCATCGCCTGAACGAATTTGAAATAATCGTACCGCCACTCCGCACCCGGCCGTCCGACATCCCCGTTTTCATCAGGCATTTTATCTCGGAGATAAACGCGGAACTCAACAAGAACGTCAGGATGCCCGATGAATGTACCCTGACCAAACTCGCCCGATACAATTGGCCAGGCAATATAAGGGAATTAAAAAATGTGATCAGGAGAGCCTGTTTGTTTTGCTGCGACGATAGGGCCATCGATTTGAGTACGCTTCCCGCCCATATTACCGAGTACGATCCACGGATGCAGTTCCCGGGTCAAATGCCGGCATCTGTGACGATCAGGACTGCCCGTAGTGTGACGGTGGATGATATCAAAACTGCACTTTCTGTAACAAGGAACAACAAAAGTCAGGCAGCACGGTTTTTGGGAATCGATCGCAAAACGCTGTATAACCGTCTGCAGGACGAGCTCAATTCCTGAGTTCGGGAAAAGCAAAAAGGGGTTGACTGACGTCAACCCCCGGATGTTGGATACCCCTTTTTAACATTCCTTTCAGGTCGTGTTTACCGGGGCTTTTCCGGACTTTTCCTCTTCAACTGCATCCACATTTATTTCAGTTTCTGCAATCTCCGTGAGGTAAAGGTCCATTCCTTCCTCATCATCCAACGTTTGCTGCAGACGATCTGCAGCCCTCGTTAAGTTTAAAGTGTGTGCTATAGCTGTCAGACCGCCATAACTGGCAATCTCATAATGCTCTACCTTTTGGGCCGCAATGATCAATGCAACATCTCTTGTTGCCGAACGATCCGGGGTCGCCTTAATCATTTCGTCGGCCTCCTTGAGAATACCTTCCATCGCTGCGCATTTCTTTCGCTGCGGGCTTTCATTTAAGCTTTCGAAAATCTTTTCAAGACGAGAGATGTGCTGCCTGCTTTCAATTTCATGGTCTTCCAATGCCTCAACAAGACTTTCGTTAGAAGCGGCTTTCTGCATTTTTTTCAACCCTTCAATGACCGCTTCTTCCGCCCACAGCATATCCATAAGCCCGTCTTTAAAAAATTGCATCAACGATTTACTTTTATCTTCGACAGCAGGGATGTTGCCTGCAGACGCGGCCGATGTAGCGTCCGCAGCAGTTTTTTTATTCGGTTCAGACATCACTTTATCGTTTAACATGGACTAAAAAAGATTCAAAATACCGCTTCCCGAGCTGATTCTCTCCCGCGATGAACGTTGAGTAACAGGGCGCGGCAGCTCAGCGAACCACCCCGGGAAACGGTCACTTTTTAGCTTTGACTACGCCTGCTGCCGTATCCCGAACGTGTGCCGCGATGGGAAGCCCGGCCGCCTTTTGCCGATATTCGTCTCAGTTCGTCTTTGCTCATCGCGGCAAACCCGCGGCGCGAGCCGCTCCGGCTGTTGCCCGATGAGCTCCCACGTGACGTACGGCTTCCTGATGAACTGCGCCCACGGTTGTCGTCGGATGACGACGTGCCGCGCCCGCTCATACCGGATCTGGAACGACCGGAAGATCGACCGTCGCGGCTTGACGATGAAGAGGTTCCTCCATGAGATGCCCGACCGCCTTTTGCAGCTATGCGGCGCACCTCATCCCGGTCCATCGCGGCAAATCCTCTCCTTGAGGTAGACCGGCCGGTTCCTGAGCGTCGCCCGCCTCGCGAATCCCCTTCGTCATCTTCATCCTCGTCCTCATAGTCTTCATCATCTTCATCCTCATCGTCGTAATCTTCGTCCTCGTCGTACTCATCCTCAAAATCATCGTGGCGATCATCAAAGTCATCACCGCTTTCGCCAGCCTCATAACCGGCCTGGTACCCGGCCCTGTAGCCTTCTTCATAGTCATCGCTGTCAGAATAATCTTCTTCAGCATAACCTTGCCTCCGGCTACCGGAACTGCCTGAACCACTACTTCTGCCTGTTCTGTTTCTGTCTGAACCTGATTGACGGGTTGAATAACCTCTGTCTGCTCTGCTGTTTCGCCTTTCCATAACGTTAGTGAAATTTAAGTGAACAATAAGTCCCCGGATATCAAAAAGCTATGCCATTAGCTAAAAGGCCCGGGAACGGCGCATTCCCGTCTTTTTTTTGTTGATTTCGCTGATTTTACCCTGGGGATAACCTGTGGAAATCTACAGGTCGTTCCTTACAGAATCTTTGAAACATGCTTCATTCCGGGTGTTTTTTTGCTATACTTGCGTCGATCATCAACCATCAAAACCATGAATGCTTCCAAAATCAATCTCTTACCAATTACCCTGGCGGTTGCGCTTGCAGCCTGCAATTCAATGTCCGGAAGCCGGACCGAAAGTGCGACCGACTCGCATACCAGCCAAAACTCGCTGGATTGGGCAGATGCCTACGGCAACGACAGCATACTGGTAACGATTTCCAATAAGCAGACTTACACCTGGGAGGAGAGGATCAATGCAGATTCTATCCACGCGGTCACCGGCACTTTTTCGTGGGATGCAGACGGGAAAAACATCATTCTTTCGGGGGTTGATCGGACTTACCAGGTCGGGGAAAACGCTCTTATCCCGGTAGCCGGTGCCCAAAATACCGGGCATTCAGCGCCATTGAATAAGAAATCACCGGTGCTTGGGGGAGTTTCCTGGAAACTGGAAGAATTAAACGAAAAACAACCGTCTGATTTCGGCCAGGAGCCCGTTTTTCCCGCACACCTGGTCTTTGACGAAGAAAAAAACAGGGTTGCCGGAAGCAGTGGCTGCAACCGTATCTTCGGTCCTTACACAACCGGTAAAAACCCGGGAGAAATCAAGTTTGACAAACTGGGCGGAACGATGATGATGTGCGGTTCCATGGAACTGGAACACGCCTTCACCAATGCCATCGGCGCGGTAAGCCGGTATGAGATTCAGCATGGAAAACTCCTCCTGCTTGACAAAGACGGCAAAACCCTGTTCCGCTTTACGCCGTCCCTTTCTAAAAGCTAAATAAGGAGTGGTCCGTTATTACCCCTCAAACGCCACAGAACCGATTTCCGACATCCGACTTCCGACCTCCGATTTCCAACCTCCTCCTCATACATAGAACTTTTTAAACCGTATCGTTTCTTCGACTATTTCCGGCACAAGGTACCGGATGGACCGGCCTGCGGTAACTGCTTCGCGAATAAAGGTCGCGGAGATGTCCAGCAATGGCGCCTGGACGAACGTGACTTTATCGTGATGATGAAATGCGTGCGGCTGCACGCCGGGGCGCGGGTACACGTACAGTCCTGTGTGCGCCAATATTTGCTCGTAGTTCTTCCAGTTCGAAAATTGAGCCAGGTTATCCTCACCCATTATCAACCGGAAGGTATGCTGTGGAAACTTCTCCTGCAGCGTTACCAGCGTGTCAATGGTATAACTGGGCTTGGGCATATGAAATTCTACATCGGAAACTGCCAGCAGGGGATTATCGTCAATCGCCCGCTCCACCATGTACAGGCGGTCAAACTCATGCAGCAGGCTTTTCGATTTTTTAAACGGATTCTGCGGGCTCACAACGAACCATACCCGTTCGAGATCGGTCGCAGTCGCCATGGTCTGGGCAATGATCAGGTGCCCCGTGTGGATCGGATTAAATGAACCGAAAAAAAGTCCTATTTTCATGGGTAGAAAGTGTTGGGAAGGCGGATTCGGAGGTCGGAAATCAGAAGTCGGAAATCGGTGAGGATACTACGCCCGATTTCTGATTTCCGACTTCTGATTTCCCTTTTTCCCTTCAAACCGTCAATGTTGCTCCGTTTACTTCCAGTAGAAGCGGGTCGCCGGATAACCGTTGTACGTTCGTTTTTTCCTTTGAAACCTTCACCTGGAGCAAAGTGCCTCTGAAAGCGATCCGGAAGGAATAAGCATTCCAGTTTTCAGGCACGAATGTCTTAAAAACCAGCCGGTTGCCTACTACCCTCTGACCGGCAAAGCCCTTCACTATACTCATCCAGGTACCCGCCATGGAGGTGATATGCAAACCGTCTTCGGTATCGTTGTTGTAATCGTCCAGGTCAAGGCGGGACGTCCTTACGTACATTTCATAAGCCTTTTCGGGACGATCGATCCTGGCCGCAAGAATCGCATGGACACAGGGCGAAAGCGACGATTCATGCACCGTCATCGGCTCATAGAAGTCAAAATTCTTCCGGAGCTGTTCGTCAGTAAAGTCTTCTTCAAAGAAATACATACCCTGCAGCACATCCGCCTGTTTGATAAAGCATGACCGCAAAATGCGGTCCCAGGACCAATTTTGGTTGATTGGTCTGTGGTCTGCTATCTGGTCAACGGTAAGCAAGTCTTTATCAAGGAACCCGTCCTGCTGTAAAAAAACACCGCGCTCCGGATCATAAGGAAAATGCGTTTTGGCCAGGATTGCCTCCCAGTCACCCCGCTCTGTCTCGTAATTGAAACGAACTTTCTCAAAAACCTCGTTAAGAGCGTCTGACGACTGCAGCCCATCGACTACAGAAAGTGTATATTTCAATGTCCAGTTGGCAATGTAATTCGTGTACCAATTGTTGTTGACATTGTTTTCGTATTCGTTGGGACCGGTTACGCCCAACATAACAAACGCTTTTTTGTCTTCGGACCAATTGAACCGCTGTTTCCAGAAGCGGGAAATGCCGATCAGGACTTCCAGGCCATGCGTACCGAGGTAATCCGTATCGCCGGTATAACGGACATAGTCATAAATGGCATAAGCAATTGCGCCATTCCGATGGATCTCTTCAAATGTAATTTCCCATTCGTTGTGGCATTCCTCACCATTCATCGTAACCATGGGGTAAAGCGCCGCACCGTATCCGAACCCCAGCTTTGCCGCGTTGTCGATGGCCTTCCCCAGGTGGCGATGCCTGTACACCAACAGGTTGCGCGCTACTGATGCGTCTGCCGTGGCCAGGTAAAACGGTATACAATAGGCTTCGGTATCCCAGTAGGTACTTCCGCCGTACTTTTCACCGGTAAACCCTTTGGGGCCGATATTGAGACGGGCATCCTTGCCCGTATAGGTTTGTTCGAGGTGAAAAATATTAAACCGGATCCCTTGTTGTGCGGCCACATCGCCGTCGATCATAATATCGTTCCGCTCCCACTTTTCTGCCCAGGCCAACACATGCGCGGCTTTCAGTGCCTGGTATCCTTTTTTCCTGACGCGGTCGATATAAGCTTTCGCGTTGTCCAGCAGCCGTGAACGCTCGTGGTTGGCAGATGAAAGATTTACCCCATATTTGACTAGAACCAGCTCTTTCTGCGACGGAAGCTTAACTGTAATATTGCCGGCTACATACTTTTCCCTCTTTTCCGGAATGGCATCAAAATCAATCCGTTCACCGTCCAGGTAAAGATCATAGGCCATCCCCGTGGCCACCTGGAAACGCTCGACCTTGTACGGATTTTCTATGGTTTCCAAAACCAGGTACCCCTCGGCAAAAGCAGTTTCTTTGGCTACTTCATCCCAGAAATGCTGTCCGTAGTTGGCATCCCGGTTTTTAATGGTGCCGTCCAGGTAAGGTGTAATTTTCACCTCGTTATCGGTATCCGGCAGCGTAATCGAATAGCGTATTGCGCCTGATTCATCGTCGGCCATACTATTAAAACGCTCCGCTGTGAGCCGGACCCGGACTCCGGACCGGAGTTTCACGACGGCGCTCCTGTAGAGAACGCCTTCTTTCATATTCAGCTCGCGCCGGAATTCTTCCACCTCAACCTCGGCCAGGTCCAGCATCTCATCGCCGATGCGGATGTCAATACCGATCCAGTTGCATGCGTTAAGCACTTTCGCAAAGTAGTCGGGATACCCGTTTTTCCACCAGCCTACCCTGGTCTTGTCCGGGAAATATACCCCGGCCACATAATTTCCCGAAAGCGACTTACCGGAATATCTCTCCTCGAAATTTCCGCGTTGTCCCATACGGCCGTTGCCGAGACTCATCAGGCTTTCTGTGATTTCGTTGTATGCCGGATGAAACCCTTCTTCAATAACCGACCATTCGGCATGCGTAATATAATTTTTCATGAAGCTGTGAGGTTTGATCTGTGGGTTGTGAGCGATGGGCTTTGGTGCATAAGCTTTCAGTTATTTGGTTTCCGCGGCTAATTCCTCCAATTGGGTGAGTGACAATCCTTCAAAATTCGGAAAAACCCGGTCGGCCTCTTTCAGTATAGCGGGGTCGCCTATTCCGACCACCTTCATACCTGCCCGCTTCGCCGCTTCGACACCGGCAACGGCATCTTCAAACACCACGGCGGAACCGGGTAAAACGCCCAGGTCCGCAGCACCTATCTGGAAAACCTCCGGGTCAGGCTTACTTTTCCGTACCCTGTTCCCGTCGACAATTGTATCGAAATAAGGGCGAAGCCCGACATGGTCCAGAATCGTACCCGCATTTTTGCTGGCAGAACCCAGGCCGATAAGAATTCCGCGTTCCCTGGCCTGCCTGATAAAATTCAAAACGCCCGGCAGTACATCTGCAGGTGTCATTTCACTGCATAACCTCAGGTAATAGGCATTTTTCTCCTCTGCGTAGCGTAGCTTTTCCTCGTTAGTAGCCTGTATGCCGCCCGTCTTCAACACTATTTCAAGGGAATCCATCCGGCTTATACCTTTCAAAGCCTCGTTTTGCGTCTCGGTAAATTCAAACCCGAGCTGATGAGCCAATCTTTGCCAGGCCAGAAAATGAAACCTGGCGGTATCTACCAACACCCCGTCGAGGTCAAACAAAAAAGCGTGCATACGTGACTATCTAAGATATTGCTCCTGTCGTTTAATCCGGCCTTACGGCGCACCGGTCTGGCGAAGCGGTGGGCCGGAATCAGCCAAAAGTACAAAAAAGACACTATACTAATAACAAAGGGAATACACGCCGTAACCGCCGGTGCCGGTTTGCGTATCGAACAAAACTTTTCGAAATTGGCCGCATTAATCCCAAAGGATTGCCCAAATTTATTTAACCTTCTTAATAAACCTACAAAATGAAAATCGATCAGTTGCGCTGGGGCATTATCGGATGCGGAAATGTTACCGAAGTTAAAAGTGGCCCAGCCTTTAATCTGGTTCCCGGATCAGAACTGGTCGCTGTAATGAGGCGCGATGGTGCGCTGGCTGAGGACTACGCGCGTCGCCATGGCGTACCCAGGTGGTACAATGACGCCGATCAGCTTATTGACGACCCGGATGTCAACGCCATTTACATTGCTACTCCGCCTGACTCTCACCTGGAGTATACAAGGAAGGCGCTCCAGGCAGGAAAACCTGTTTACGTAGAAAAGCCTATGGCCCGCAATGCGGAAGAATGCGCGGAAATGAACCGCATCAGTGCCGAAACCGGCGTGCCGCTGTATGTAGCCTACTACCGCCGGGCCCTGCCGTACTTTCTGAAAATAAAGGAAATTATCGACAGCAAAGTCATCGGGGAAATCAGGAGTGTGCACATACAGCTGCATTGGCAGCCCTACGACGAAGAGGTTGGCCCGGATGCAAAACCGAGGTGGCGGGTTTTTCCCGAGCTATCGGGCGGCGGCCATTTTCACGACCTGGCCTCGCACCAATTCGATTTCCTGGAGTTCCTGTTAGGACCGGTGGCCACGGCCAAAGGCTTTTCGGCAAACCAGGCCGGACTTTATCCCGCCGACGATATCGTCACTGCCACTTATGCTTTTGAATCGGGTATCCTCGGGACAGGAAGCTGGTGCTTTACTGTCAACAAAGAGCAGCGGGTCGACGATGCCTGGATCATCGGTTCCGAAGGAAAACTGTCGTTCCATTTTTTTGAAGCATACGACATCATAGTGGAAACAGCATCAGGAGTAGAAAAGTACCACCTTCCGTACCCGACCCATGTCCAGGAGCCCTTTATCAGGCTGATGGCCCGGGAACTGCAGGAAGGCATAAAGGCCTGTCCGAGCACCGGGCTCTCGGGAGCGCGCGCAAACCTGGTGATGGATTGGATTACCGGGAAAGCTATGAGCCGTGAGGTGTGAGGTATCAGCGATCACCACGAACTTACTTGAATAAAGCCGTTGATGAACCGGCCCACGACTCATGGCTCAAACCTCATTACACGGATGAGAAAATCCCACACATTAACGCTCATTAAAATTGCTATCCTCTCCCTGGTATTCGGGGGTGCCGCTGCCCAAACGGGGGTGAGGGGAAAGGTATACAACCAGAAAAAGGAGCCGCTTCCGTTTGCTTCGGTATCGGTAAAGGGAACTTCAAACGGGACTATCGCCAACGAAGACGGCCTGTACCAGTTAAACCTTCAGCCGGGTAACTACGAGATTATATTCCAGTACCTGGGTTATCAGACCGGCGTTAAAAAAGTTACGGTTTCAAACACCCCCGAAACATTTGATGCCGTACTGGCGGAGCAAGCCCTTGAATTGGGCGAGCTGAAGATAGGCAGAAGCAAGGAAGATCCGGCCTACGCCATCATGCGCAGGGCAATTGCCAAGAGCAAATATCACTTGCTGCAGGTAGAGAGCTACAAAGCCAAGGCTTACACCAAGTCATCAGTGGTGATTACCGACCTCCCGCTTGAGTTTCTGTACAAAAAGGAGCTCGATAAAATTTCAAAAGAAGAAAATTTTAAGAAGGGGGTACCCATTCTCAACGAAACGGTATCAGAAATTGAGTTTAAGCAGCCCAATACTTACAAACAGCGGGTAATTGCTGCCAGAAATAGCCAGGACAATACTTTTGCCAACCCCAATGAGTATCTCCTTACCAGCTTTTACAAACCCGAAATTGTTCAGACCGTTTCACCCCTTTCCCCGAAGGCTTTCTCCTATTACAAATTCGAGTACCTGGGCACTTTCCGCGAAAACGGCGTGGACGTTAGCAAAATTAAAGTAACGCCGCGCGCTTACGGCGACGGGGTTTTTAAAGGCACCCTCCACATCATAGAAGACGCCTGGGCAATTCACAGCCTCGACCTGCAAACCGTAAAAATGGGCATTAGCCTGAAGATAAAACAGCTATATGCGCCTATCCAAAACGTCTGGATGCCGATTCAGCAGCAGTTCAACGTGGACGGCGGCCTGTATGGCGTCAAAGGAAAGGCCGATTATGTGATATCCCAAACGTTTCAGTCGGTAAAGCTTAACCCGAACTTTCCACCCGATATTGTCGTCCTGGACCCCAAAACCGAGAAGGCCGAAATCCGGGCGCTACCTCAGAAAAATTCCGCCGGGGAAAAGCAACTGGAGACGCTTTTGAACGGAGGTCAGAAGTTGTCTGCAAAAACGCTTCGAAAAGCGATGAAACAATATGAAAAGGAACAGGTCCGGGAACGAAAAACCGGGGGCGAAGATGTAGACCTGATTGAAAAACGCGTTTCCACGACTGAAGTCGATTCCCTTGCTACCGCCAGGAACAAAAGCTACTGGGACTCGCTCCGGACAGTACCTTTAACACATTCTGAAATAGTCAGCTACAAGAGACTAGACAGTCTTGTTGTGAAAAGGAAAATAGAAAATCCCGGCCCATCCGAACCCAGGCAGCCCGGCACGCCGGACTCTACCCGTACCGGCAATAAAAAAAGTAACGCGAAATTTAGCCCGGGGAAGCTATTTTTCGGAGCCTCTTTCCCGCTAGGCAAGGATAAATCGTGGCGGGCCGATTACTTTGGTCCGGTACGGGTACCCCAGTTCAATACGGTGGAAGGACTGGTGATCGATGGTGCGGGCCTTGGGATCAGGCATACAAGGAGAGCAAAAAAAAACAGTGTAAAAACGGGGTATCAGCTCTCCCTAAAAGGGTTGTTACGCTATTCGCTCGAACGAAATTTGTTATCGCCGAGAGGTGAACTTCAGTACAGTCGCGGGAGTAACAGCTTTTTGCTGGAAGGTGGCCGCACCATCTCGCAATTCAACTCCGAAAACCCTATCTCCTACCTTTTGAATTCGGTTACTACGCTCTTCTTCGAACAGAATTTTGCCAAAATATACCAGAAGGACTACCTGAAACTCCAGTTTACACACGCGGCCAGCGCCGATCACATCCGGTTCAATGTCTACCTGGAATATGCAGACCGGATGATGTTAGACAATGCCGCCAAAATGAACCGTTACCGTTGGATCAATTGGCGAAAGCGCGAATTTACCGATAATACGCCTGAGCTTCAGCAGGGCCCGGCGCCGGTACGTAACCACCTCGCCCTTACACTGGGAGCAAGCCTGGGCTACAAACCCTGGCAGAAGTACCGCATCAAGAATGGGAAAACCACTTATTATAACGACGACAGTCCCGAATTCCTGTTGGCTTACCGGAAAGGTGTTCCGGATCTGTCGGGTAGTATGGCAAATTTTGATTTCCTTCAATTCAGGATCAAACACGGTTTCGATACCGGTATCCGGAGCAAGCTCTATTACCAGGTTGGAGCGGGCAGGTTTCTCAACCGCAGGCAGACAGACTTCCCCGATTATCAACATTTCAGCGGAAACAGGTTCTTTTTCCAGTTAGGTGATCCTGTAGGAACATTCAGGATGCTGGATTACTACCGCTTCAGCACCGACCGTCATTTCGTGGAAGGGCATGTCCTGGCGGAGTTCCGGCAGCTATTGCTGACCCAGATCCAATGGTTCCGCCTTTTGGGAATTAAAGAAACCGTTATCGCACACTATTTGCTTACCCCCCAATCCCGCCACTACACCGAGCTTGGTTACGGATTTGACGTGGGCATCCGCTTTCCTTTCCGGATAGAGGTCATGAATAGCTTTGAATCAGGCAAGTATAAGCACACGGCATTCAGGATCGGGACAACTATGAATCTTCCGTTTCAACAGTAAAAAGATACCGGGCATAGCCGTTAAAACCGAACCGCCGGCCTTTGAAACTTATGTGGTAAAAAATAAACCACAAAGGGCACCGAGAGCACAAAGAACTACCTAAAAAACCTTAGCAGAAAGAAACCTTTGTGCCCTTCGTGCCCTCTGTGGTTAAAAAATAAACCACAAAGAGCGCAAAGAGCACAAAGAACTACCTAATAACCTTTGCAGAAACGAACTTTCGTGTACGTCTGCGCGATAAATTCATATAATCTAAAGACCGGTAATTGATAGATTCAGATCACCGGAAGAACCGAAACGCTGGAATTCGAAGCTTTCAACTACTTCCAGGTCAGGCCGAAATTCTTGAACATAAAGGCGTAAATATCCGCCGTTGTTTGAAGCAATTTACGCGTATTGCTGGCGCCGTGCCCCGAATTGGTATCGATGCGGATCAGCAGCGGGTTGTCTGACGATGCGCCGGCATTGGCTTGCAGCGTAGCGGCATATTTAAAAGAATGCGCCGGCACTACACGATCATCATGGTCTGCCGTAGTGACCATTACCGCCGGGTACCTCCCCGCTTTGCGAATATTGTGAACAGGCGAATACCCGTACAACACCTTGAATTCTTCCGGGTTGTCGCTGCTTCCATAGTCGGCAACCCAATTCCAGCCGATGGTAAACTTTTGGAAGCGGAGCATATCCATCACACCTACCGCCGGTAAAGCAACCTTGAACAGCTCGGGCCGCTGATTGGTTACAGCCCCCACCAACAATCCGCCGTTTGACCCGCCCTGTAAAGCCAGTTTGTCAGAAGAAGTATATTTTTCCCCGATCAGGTATTCAGCCGCAGCAATAAAGTCATCAAAAACGTTCTGCTTTTTCAGCTTCATACCCTGCTTGTGCCACTTCTCGCCATATTCACTTCCTCCCCGCAAATTGGCTTGGGCGAAAATCCCACCCTGGTCCAGGAAGGCAATGCGGGTGGCATTAAAAGAAGGGTCGAGCGAAATATTAAACCCGCCGTACCCGTATAAAACGGTTGGATTGTTTCCGTTTTGCACAAGCCCCTTTCTGAAAGTAATGAACATGGGGACCCTCGTGCCGTCCTTACTCGGATAAAACACCTGCCTGGTCTCATAGTCTTCGGGGTTAAAGGCTACTTCCGGCTTCCGGAACATCTCGCTTTTTCCCGATTGGATGATATACCTGAAAATAGTCGGCGGGTAGTTGAAAGAAGTGTAAGTATAGAAAACAGATTCATCTTCTTTTTCACCGTCAAACCCTGCAGCAGTTCCCAGCCCGGGCAAAGCTACCTCTCCTTCCGGCTTTCCCGTGCGATCAAATACGTAGGCATGCGAGGCCACGTCTTTGTTGTAGATCGCAAACAGCTTGGTACCGCCGGTAGAAACCGACTTAAGCGGTTCAGGCTTCTCGGGTATAACCGTATTCCACTTGCTGTCGGTAAAGCGGAACTTTTCCACCTTTCCGTTGGGCGCATCTTCATTGGTTTCGATGAGAAAGCCGTCTTCAACGTTGTCGATAACCGAATAGCTGAAGTCCCCGATTTCGGACACAACCGGCTTGAAATCCTTGTCTTCTGCTTTTTTGTAAAACAAAGCATTGCCATCCTTCCCTTTGCCGCGATCGCTTAATTTCAATACCAGGTATTGTTCGTCATCGGTAGTGCCGGCCGTATGAAAACGCTGCGGATTCGCCGGGTCCTCATATACCAGCCGGTCCTGGTCCTGGGGAGTCCCTACCTTGTGAAAATAGACCTGGTGGTTCTCATTTTTCGCAGCAAGGGCGCTTCCTTCAGGCTTTGGATAGCGGCTGTAATAAAAGCCGTCGCCCTGCCAGGCTGCCGACGAGACTTTCACCCACTCGATCTTGTCCGGCATCATCTTCAGCGTATTCAGGTCCATAACGCCGTACTCCTGCCAGTCTGAACCGCCCCTCGATATTCCTACAACAGCATACCTTCCGTTTTTTGACAGGCTGAAAACAGTCAGTACCGTAGTGCCGTCCGCTGACAACAGGTTTGGATCAAGCACCAGTTCGGGAGAGCCGTTCGGGCCTTTTTGCCGGTAGATAACCGATTGATTCTGTAAACCGTCGTTCTTTGAAAAATAGAAATAATCTCCTTTCCTACGGGGAGCGGAATACTTAGGGTAATTAAAATACTTCTCCAGGTCGGCCAGGATTTTCGTCCTGAAGGCGATTTCGTCCAGGTAGCTGTGCGTAACCTTATTTTGCGATTCCACCCAGGCTTTGGTTTCCTCCGACCGGTCGTCTTCCAGCCAGCGATAAGGATCATTTACTTTCAAGCCGTGGTAGTCATCTACCTGTTCACCCGACCTTGTATGTGGATATTGAATGCGTTGTGCGCTGCTTTCTGTTGTGTAAAGTGCACCAATTACTCCGGTCATCATTAATATTTTACCCGTTTTACTTATGTTCATGATAATGGCTGATGAAGTGAGATTATTCACCTGGCAAATAACGCGAATCCTGAATCTTATCCAAATTCTGATTTTTTCATTTATCATGCGGTCGGTTTTCGTAAGTCTCCTGCAACTTTGCACGCCGGGCATTCATTATTTTCGACTAATTTCAAGCCGGTTTGAATCAACTCTAAAAGGAACATGGCCACTTTCAGAACAATACCCGCGGCAAAACATATAGCACTGGTAGCACACGATAACCGCAAGGATGAATTGCTTGAATGGGCTATCGCCAATAAAGGCGCGCTGACCATGCACCGGCTTTATGCCACGGGAACGACCGGCAAAATACTCGAAGCCCACCTGGGCCAGCCCATTCAAAAACTGTTGAGCGGCCCGCTGGGCGGCGACCAGCAACTCGGAGCAATGATCGCCGAAAGGAAGATAGATGTAATGATATTTTTCTGGGATCCGTTATCCGCCCAACCGCATGATCCCGACATCAAAGCTCTGCTCAGGCTCTGCGTGGTCTGGAACATACCGCTCGCATGCGACAGCGCTACAGCTGATTTTCTTTTCACTTCCCCCCTCATGTCCGGCGAATACGCGTCGCGCCAGACCGATTTTACCGAGTACCTTTCCCGGAAAATATGAACTATTGCGCCTCTCCGGTGTTTAAGTAAGTAGAACAAAAGCAATAATAACCTTGAATACGCCTGTACTTCCGGCGCTCTTTGCCGCCGGCAATCTGAATGCCACTTACTCGTACGATACCTACATGGAGTTAATGGAGACGGTCGTCAGGGAGAACCGCACGACGGGTCCCAAACAAAGTCCGGACTACGCTGCCTATACCAGGCTGAACCTCGCAAGGATGCAGCGGCTTAATAAAACCGCAGTGTTGGACGAGGATACCATTCAATTGGTCAATATTATACAATCGCCTCAGAAATGGTTCGTTTTGACCGAAGCCTGGTGTGGCGATGCCGCACAGTGCGTACCGGTCATTGCAAAAATCGCAGCAGTCAATCCCGCAATCTCCCTGACCTTAATGCTGAGGGACGAAAATCCCGAAGTAATGAACCAGTACCTGACCAATGGCGGGAAATCCATTCCAAAGCTGATTGTACTGGACCAGGACGGCAACGAACGTTTTACCTGGGGCCCCAGACCGGCAGGCGCTCAATTAATTTATGACGACTACAAACAAAACCCCGGCAGGCCATTTTCCGAGCTTACGGAGGACCTGCAGCGCTGGTACAATGCCGATAAAACACATTCTATCCAGCGTGAACTTTGCGAAGGAATTAAAAAGTCGCTGTAAGGTGAGTTAATTCGCCTATTTTTGTGCTTCTGAAAAGAACCGCTGTTAAAGAATGCCTGGCTATTTCAAAAATATTGCCGACGGGGTAAAATCCACGCTTACCGGAATGGGACTGACCCTGCGTCATGCCCTGGAAGCGCGCAGGCGGAGAAAAGCGTCCAACATCCAGCTGGACAATTTTTTTGATGTCTCCACAGGCATGGTTACTGTGCAGTACCCCCTTGAGACCGTGCCCATCCCCGACCATGGCCGGTATCGGCTCCACAACGAGATGGACGACTGCATTGTCTGTGATAAATGTGCCAAGGTATGCCCGGTAGACTGCATTGATATTGAGCCGATTAAAGCCACGGAAGAAGTTGGGAAAGCTTCCGACGGGTCGGTTATCAGGCTTTATGCAGCCCGGTTCGATATTGACATGGCCAAGTGTTGCTACTGCGGGTTGTGTACCACTGTGTGCCCGACCGAATGCCTCACGATGACCAAGACTTTCGACTACAGTGAATTCGACGTGAGGGAGATGGTGTACGCTTACGGCAACCTGACTCCTGAACAGGCACAGGAAAAAAGAGACCTTCTTGAACAGTTTCAGCTTGAAAAAGCACAAGGTAAAGGCAAGGCGACGGCGGCAGAAAGCCCGGCAGTTGCCAAACCCAAACCCGTATTTAAACCCATGATGAAACCGGCCGCCTCCGTTCCCGCAACCGAAAAGGCAACCGGCTTACCCCGCGAAATTAAATCAGTGGTAAAATTCAATCCCAAAAACTGGACTTCCGAAGTATTAATCGCCGGAAACTGGGCGCGGTTCGCACCTGGCACCCCCCTAAAACAAAAAAGCGCGGAACCGAAAAAGACGGTTACCGAAACGGAAAAACCGGCCTTTAAACCCTCTCAAAAACCGGCTGTTCCGGGTGGTTTCCAACCCAGAATGAAGCCAAAAACCGGTGCTCCGCAAACGCCACCGGCCGGCGAAAGCGCCAAACCTGCCTTCAAGCCTACTATGAAACCGAAGGCTGACACCCAGCAGGCCTCATCCGTCGGTGAAGTCGCCAAACCCGCCTTCAAACCGACCATGAAACCCAAGGCAGGAACGGAAACCGTGAAGGAAACACCATCAGAAACTCCGAAACCGGCATTCAGGCCTACCATGAAGCCCAAGGCAGGAACGGAAACCGTGAAGGAAACACCATCGGAAGCTCCGAAACCGGCATTCACGCCTACCATGAAGCCCAAGGCAGGGACGGAAACCGTGAAAGAAACACCATCGGAAACTCCGAAGCCTGCATTCAGGCCTACCATGAAGCCCAAAGCAGGAACGGAAACCGTGAAAGAAACACTATCGGAAGCTCCGAAACCGGCATTCAGGCCTACCATGAAACCCAAAGCCGATACGCAGCAGGCGTCACCGGCAAGCGAAGAGGAGAAACCGGCGTTTCGTCCCACAATAAAACCTTTGGCAAAAGCTTCCGGCGAGCCGCAAAAAGCAGCTCAACCCGGTTTCGCGCCAACTATGAAGCCAAAGGCTGCAGCTCCTTCAAAAGAAGCGGACCAACCTATTCAGGCCGCGCAAAAGCTGCCTGAAGAATCAAAGGCCAACGTTAAGGGTTTTCACCCCGCTTCGGCGATACCGGCAAATGCCGGCTCGCAGCAGCGTCCTGTTTTCAAACCCGGCGCCACTTCCGTAATCCGAAAGGCAGCGGCACAGCCCGTAGAAAAGCAAAAATTCCATCCCAAATTATACAGCCCGCAATCGGAAAACGTGCGTCCTTCATTCGGGAATACTGAAAAAAAGGCCGCTTCGAAAAAGGTAGATTCGAAGCCCGCTTTAAAACGGGAAGAAGTTTCCACGGAACAGCCGCTCCAAACGGCGAAACCTAAAAGCACCTTCCGCCCGACCATGAAACCCAAAAAATAATAACGGAAACAATGAGACTCGTCGGGAATATCATTTGGCTCATTATGGGCGGCTTCGCTACGGCACTCGAGTATTTGACCTCAGGGCTTGTCCTCTGCCTGACCATTGTGGGGATTCCGTTCGGGTTACAATGTTTTAAGCTGGCTATCCTTATGCTTTTCCCCTTTGGCCGGAAGGTGGTCAGCAGCTCGGCAGTAACAGGATGCCTGTCACTCCCACTCAATATTATCTGGATTATCTTCTCCGGATTCTGGATAGCCATCACCCATTTGTTCTTTGGCGTATTGCTCGCCATCACCATTATCGGTATCCCGTTCGCGAAACAGCATTTCAAGTTCATGAGGTTGGCGTTTACGCCCTTCGGTAAGGATATTCTGTGAAGGCAGCGTTTCGTAGTTTCTCAACATGAATTTTCTTATCAGGCATATTGAAGATATACTCGGGCACTACGACGCGAGCGTTCCGATGTCGGTTTATTTGAAAAACCACTTCAAAAAACACCCCAAATTGGGCTCCAGGGACCGCAAAGCCATATCGGAAGGAACCTATCTGTATTTCAGGTTCGCAAAGCTCCTGCCCGGAAGCGCGCTGCCTGAGCTGATTTACAACGGCCTCCGCCATAGCGGCGTCAAAGCGGAGTTCCTGGAACGGATGCTGCTGAAAGAAGACCCGGAATTACCCGCTAAAACGACTGATCCAATACCCGTTCCGACCACCGGACTACCTGCGTTTTCAGAGGGTGTGACGGCTGAAGAATGGCAAAAAAGCCTCTACAGTCAACCTGGAACCTTTATCCGGGCCAGGAGTCGCGCCGTTACCGAAAAACTGAAACGAAAAGGAATAGAATTTACCCGGACTGATGAAGTCACTCCCGGTATCCCGGGGTGTGTTGGAGTTCAGAATGGTACCGATCTTGAAAAAGCCCTCGAGCCGGAAGATTATGTGGTTCAGGACTGGGCTTCCCAGGCCAGTATGCACCACCTTCTGGGATACCTAGACGCTGCACCGCTCCGGCTCTGGGATTGTTGTGCAGGAGCGGGAGGGAAATCGCTGTTTTTGAGAGACTATCGGCCTGATATCAATATCCTTGCTTCGGACATCCGGAAAAGCATCCTGGTTAATCTGAAAGAACGTTTTATACGCTATCATCTGGAGCTGCCGCAAATACGGGCGCTGGACGGTACAGATCCGTCAGCGATGCAGAAGACGCTCGGCAGCAGGACTTTCGATTTTGTTCTGTGTGACGCCCCCTGTTCGGGAAGCGGCACCTGGGTGCGAACGCCTGAACAGTATTTTTATTTTGAAAAGGAGTCGTTGAGTTATTTTCAGGAAAGGCAATTGGCTATTGCTGCCAATACGCTTCCATTTCTCAAAGAAGGCGGACGCCTGGCCTATGTCACCTGTTCTGTTTTCAGGGAAGAGAATGAAACCGTAGCAGATCTGTTAGTAGAGAAATTCGGTTTGAAACTTGTCAGCAGGCAACTGATCAACGGGATGCGTCAAAAAGCGGATACACTTTTTGTAGCTGTTCTCGAGAAATAGGAAATATGGTTGTGTCACGGCAGATGGAGCCGGTTATCCAGGGCCGCTACACAGCGTTGCGCTACCATTGACAGCAACAGGTTTGGCGCCGCACCAACCGGAGGGTCATCCCGACCGCAGCGGAGGGATCTCCCGCTCCCAGTACCCAATCCCTTTCAGAGGACTTTTTATAGCAGCAGGAGATCCTTCGACTCCGCTGCGCTCCGCTTCAGGATGACCGTCCGGCAGATGCGCTACCATTGACAACAACAGGTTTGGCGCCACTCCAACCGGAGGGTCATCCCGACGTATCATAAGCTTCGCTTACTCCTGGATCTGGTGACATCTGAATGTACCCAAAAAAG
>NZ_BAABEY010000021.1:0-115105 GCF_039540405.1 Ravibacter arvi | reverse complement strand
GGGTACATTCAGATGTCACCAGATCCAGGAGTAAGCGAAGCTTATGATACGTCGGGATGACCATCCGGTGGGAGCGGCGCCAAACCTGTTGTTGTCAATGGTAGCGCATCTGCCGGATGGTCATCCTGAATGGAACGCAGTGGAACTGAAGGATCTCCTGTTGCAAGAAAAAAGTCCTCTGAAAGGGATTTGGTGCAGGGAGCGGGAGATCCCTCCACTGCGGTCGGGATGACCCTCCGGTTGGAGTGGCGCCAAACCTGTTGTTGTCAAAGGTAGCACATCTGCCGGATGGTCATCCTGAATGGAAAGCAGTGGAACTGAAGGATCTCCTGTTGCTATAAAAAAGTCCTCTGAAAGGGATTGGGTGCAGGGAGCGGGAGATCCCTCCACTGCGGTCGGGATGACCCTCCGGTTGGAGCGGCGCCAAATCTGTTGTTGTCAATGGTAGGATACGAATTAACAGATCAACGCATGACGGCCTATTTTGTGTCCTTCATCTTCTGCCGAATGCCGGACACGTATTCAATCGAGACCTCCAATGCAGACGCAATTTGCTGATCTGAGAGCAAGGACTGCTTCACAAGATTCCTAACCGCTTTTTCTGTCTTTTGCTCCATACCAAGCTCTCTGCCTTCTTCCCGCAAATAGTCCCACGTGGTCATTGCTGTCTTTTTTATCGTTACAGGCGCCATATTGATAACTTTTAGTATTTCTTCTCTCTTTAACCCGCTATTTACAAATATATAAATGATGAGGCTGGTTTGCAAGTCTGTACCGGCTTCGTCAGCAAGCCTTAATGTCAGCGGCATCCATACTTTAGGGGCGTCTTTCAACACGCTGTGTTTCAGTGCCAAAAGCGCCGCTGCGAGAAATTTGTTATGCAACATCCGGAGGACATGATCCGAAATTTCTCCCAGGTTATGATAGACATAATCAAAATCAGGCATAAACATACGAAGCTCGGGATCGAGGCCGTCGAAAAGATCATTCAGGGTTCTGTACTTCCATTTTTCTTTGCCGTGGTAGAGGAGAACCGGGACAGGGAAATCTTAACCTTGTGGCGTCGGTCTTTCATTTCGCAGGAGTAAACGATATCCGATACCGTTTTCTGGAGTTCTTTGGATACATAGGTGCCGGGAAGTTGCGCCAATGTCTGAAAATCCAGCCGCTCCGTTATATAACCAGGCAGTGCGGTGCGGAAGTAGTCAACGGCAATCTCTTTATCGGCCAGAATTGACCTTATAAACGTATCGTGTACAGCAGCAGGTTTGTCCATAAAGTATAGTAGTTATATTGCTGTCAAAGATAGGGATTTGGTTTCACTAAAGGCGGGTCGTCCGGAAACAGGATTCCTCAAAGCGTTAACGTTGATTTTTTAAGGTTTCGTCAAGATGAAAATTACCGATTCCCGCATACCTTCCGAAATATTGCCGCAGTTGTCTCTGGCTGTTGAGGTTGTCAGGCAGCATCTGTCATCAAAGCTGCTGGCGATACACTTGTATGGCTCTGCCCTCGACGGGGGCTTAAAGCGATACAGCGATATTGATGTACTGGTCACCATAAACGAAGGACTTGACGAAGCGCTGCGGAAGGCGCTGATTACCGACTTGCTTAAAATCTCTGCCCCGCCGGGGGAAAGCCGAATTCTGCGCGCCCTGGAGGTTACGGTGGTTGTGCTTGGCGATGTTGTTCCCTGGCGCTATCCCGCGGTCAGGCACCTGCAGTTCGGTGAGTGGCAACGGAAGGAAATTATAGACGGGATATTTGATTTGGAAGTCAGTGACCCCGATCTCGCCATACTGCTGACAAAGGCCGGTCAGAAAAGCATAGCTCTGTTCGGACCGCCGGCCGCTACGCTTTTTGATCCTATTCCTGAACGGGATTTTTATGCGGTTCTTTCCGATACCCTGAACCTGTGGAAATCACCTCCCGACTGGGAAAACGACGAGCGCAACGTGGTACTTACGCTGGCGCGTATCTGGTACAGCGCCGCGACGGGAATGATCGCATCCAAGGATTTCGCTTCTGCCTGGGCACTTGAGCGATTACCCGGAAAACATGCGTCCGTGCTGTCCGAAGCGCAACGGGCATACCTGGGGCAGGTGGAAGACCGCCTCGCCTTAAAGGGGAACGAAGTAGCTGAGACCATTGCCGTACTGAAAAATGAAATCGCCGGGGTGCTCCGTTCAAAACCCGGTTCGGATTGAAGACGAAATTTACCGGTCAGCGGGTCGGTTGGTTTGCCAAAAATGGTAACTTGGAGTATTCTAATAAGCATAAAATATACCTATATGGATACCTTGAAACAATTGAAAGAAGAACTGACAGAGGAATATCAAACAACAAAGAAGTTTTTCGAGCTATTTCCCGATGGGAAAAACGGCTATGCGCCGCATCCCAAAAGCATGAAGCTGATGCCGCTTGCACAGCACGTAGCCGAAGTGTTTGGCTGGGCAGACATTGTTCTGAAAACAGATTCTATTGATTTTGCCTCCGGCGACAGGCCTCAACCGTTTAGCAGCAGGCAGGAATTGCTGGATGCGCTCGAGAAAAACCACGCTGTTTCCATAGAAGCGCTCAGCAGAGCGGCTGAAGCAGACCTGCTTCCTCTATGGTCGGTAACTTACAACGGGCACAAGGTAGGCGAATGGACGAAATATGGCGCTATCAGGCACTCGTTAAACCAGGCCACTCACCACCGTGCACAGTTGGGCGTCTATTACAGGCTGAATGACATTAAAGTGCCGGGCAGCTATGGGCCTTCCGCCGACGAGATGTAGTAGCACAAGGTTGACCGGCGCCGTTATTCGGAGAGCAATATTATGAAAGGTTCGGATACAGGAATTCCTGCCTGGGTTCAGTAAGTTTGTTCTTCCTGTGACTTTTTTATACTAGCATTTTGCCGGTTTCGTTACCGGCGCGCCCCCGGGAGTTTTTAAAAGAAAATTCGACGTATCATGGGATCGGACCGTTTTACCGTTGATGAAAAGCAGTTGTTGGAAAGGCTGGCCAGGGGGAATCCGGAGGCCTTCACGATTTTGTACCGTCGTTACGGGCGGAAACTGCATGCCCATTTGCTTCGCATGATCCGGTCCGAGGAAATTGCGCGCGAAATCTTCCAGGATGTGTTTATGAAAATCTGGGAATTCCGCGAAAAAATAGATGTCAACAAACCTTTTGCCGCTTTCCTTTATCATATTGCCGAGAATAAGGTTTATGATCACTTCCGGCGAATGGCCCGCGAAAAACGCCTGGCCGAAAACCTGGTGATTTCCTATGCCGACTTTTATATGGATGACGAGGACGAAGCCCTGTACCAGGAAAGGTTTGGCCTGATCAACAGTGCAATCGACTTGCTGCCCCCGGTACGTAAACAGATCTACCTCTTTTCCAGGCTCGAGGGAAAGAGCTACGAGGAAATAGCGCGCTTGCTCGGAATTTCCACGTCTACGGTGAATGACCACATTGTAAAAGCCAACCGCTTTCTCAAAAAAGTACTGGCCGGGCATACCGGTACTGTGGCGCTCTGGGTTATCCTTTTCGGGGTGTAGGTATTGGTTATAAGTCGGGTATTATGCTGCCAGCTGTAGCCTGCGGGCGGAGGAGAAAGTTTTTTGCCTGAAAAAAGACGCGAACAGAGCAGATGAAACAGGCGGGTCGCGCGTAATCCTTGTTTGTCCGTTATAATCCTGGGGAACCGAAAAAATTACATCCCGCTACCAGTGTTAGGTTAATTTAGTTTTTTGTTTGCAAATCGCGAACAAAAACTAAGTTTGGATTATGGTAGCACATAACGGCATGAGACCGCAGGATGCGGTCATCCTATGTAAGATAGTTTTATGGGAAAATAGACCTTGGCAGTATCGGGATATTGCGGTAGCGTTGGACGTTAGTCTCTCCGAGGTGTCCCAGTCGCTAGTCAGTATTGATCTCACTAATAAACCATAGGCTCTCTAAGCCAAATTCAATACCACATTTAGTGGATACGACAACATCCGGAAAGTAGCTCCAGATACCAATTCCGTGTTAGGAACCTCTCCTGGCCATCCACCACGCCTTTCATTTATTCCTTTTAAGACCAAAATTATATCCGAAATGAAGGCCGGGTTCCCAACCAAAATAGTTGGGCCATTTACTTTCCTTTTCTCTAAAGGATGGCGGTGTATTGGTTTTTACAGGCCAATGAGTCAACCCGACAGATGGTTCTATAAAAAACCGGTTGTTAAATAGTTTAACCTGGTAACCCAAGCGGTAAGTCATAAATAATGTGAATCCGTTGGCCATCTTTTTATTGTCTTCGTTATAATATCTTTGAAAAGCATTCATTGCATGAACGGCGGTATATAACCCTTTCCACCAAAAACGGTTATAAGCCAATCCAAGTACATTCTGGCGTACATGCCCTGGATAGTTTTCTCCCGGTGCATCAAATGATTTTCCCCAGGGGTGCCTAACGGGTAAGCAAACCTGGATCTCTTTAATTCCAGGAAAACAACATCCTTGGGCGTGATCCTGTATCCGACATTCAATTGTATAAAATGAGGCGGATTAGGGTCATCAGGAATAAGATTTCCTAACATCAGGAATGTGCTCCCGACAAAATATTTTTTATAAGCACTGTCTTGTCGGGCGTATTGTGCATTCAGCTGTAAACTGCCTGCCGTCATCAAGGTCAAAGCGAACGATAGAATCTTCTTTTGCACATCAATAGTTGTTAAATGATGATGCAAAGGTAGACGGGCGGAAAATACCGGCTCGTTCACTTAAGT
Source organism: Ravibacter arvi (assembly GCF_039540405.1). Lineage (NCBI taxonomy): Bacteria > Pseudomonadati > Bacteroidota > Cytophagia > Cytophagales > Spirosomataceae > Ravibacter > Ravibacter arvi. The sequence goes on along the minus strand of NZ_BAABEY010000021.1, from coordinate 110,336 downwards.
TAAGAAATGATCCTTACCGCTTGTCTTTCTCTACAATCCTTGCTCTCAACCTGCTTAACGACTGGGGTTTGATGCCTAAATAGCTCGCTAACTGATGCTGGGGAACGCGCCGGATAAGGTCTGGTCTCCTTTGTAGTAAGTTCAGGTAGCGTTGTTCGGGCGAAGAAGTTTTAAACTCGTCAAAGTCCATTTGTTGCTTGGCCAGCAATTCTTCCGACAACATTCTGCACATCATTTCAAACTTTGGAAATTTACTGTTCATTTCTACTTCCATATCAGAACTTGAAACCAGGAGAATACTGTCTTCAACACAACTAATGAAATAATCAGAAGGGGTTTTATGGATAACACAATGAGGCGTCAGGGCGTCCATTTCTGTATAGAATGCTGTTGTTTTTTCTTCTCCATCTTTGATGTAGTGAACCCGGATACAGCCTTTTAAAACAAAATAGCTCGCTTGTGAAAGCTGCCCTTCTTTGAGTAAAATCGTCCCTTTCTTTACCGAATGAAATATGTTCAAAGAAGTGATTGCATCCTTTTCATCCTCTGTCAGGGAAATGTATTTTGAAATAAAGTCAAATAGTATATCCTGCATTTTGTTGATACGTTTTGATCATAACCGTGCAACTTTTGGAAGGGAACCGGATAGTTGACCGGGGATGCGTTCCAGGACTATGGTATTGAGTAGCGTTTGTTTGGGAGATAACAAAAGTAAATTATTCCGGAGATATTCGGAAGAGGATGGCCACGAATTCGAGAGAAGCGGCGCTGGCTGGCTTTGATTTAAATAAACAATCTTTAGGTTTTGACCTGGTTGCGGATCAGACATGCTGCAGATTGTGTTAAATGGGTTCGACGGGCTCACCCGCCTACCGGATGGCAGCCTCCGGTAGGCAGCCTCCGGTAGGCAGCCTTCGACGAGCTCAGGCGCCATCCGGCACCCGCCATCCGGCAGGCACCATCCGGACGGCGCCTGAGCCTGTCGAAGGCTGTTCTTTGGATACCCATTCAATAGAAGCCATACGTTCCATTATAAGCCATCTGTAACTTTGTTGTACAGAATACACGAATGTAATCGTTTACGGTGGCGGTTCAACTGTGGATGGGCCGGTAAAATACCGATGCTACCGCGAAACCGTGCTGTATCCTTCCGGCGCATACCGCACTATTACTGTTGGATAACCCTTTCTTAATGGTTATAAAAAAAAAGTAAAAAAGAAGCAGATGGAATCCGCCGGTCAAGCGTAGTTAAAAAAAAACGCGGGCGGCGGACAGAGCAAGCCGGTAAGCCGGGCGGGTGTTGTGGTAAATTGTAGGGAAGCGGTTTGAGTTAAATTCCGAAAACGATGAAAAGAGACGAGGTTATCCGGGAGCTTTTTAAGAAATACCTTGCCGGCGATTGTACGCCCGGGGAGAAGTCGGCAATAATGGCCTACTTTCATTCGGAAAACAATGAAGAAGCCGTCAGGGAGCTGATCCGGGAAGAATTCAGCAAGGACATACCGATTGATACCCACACTATTAAGACCGTAGAGGAAGTCTACGCTACATTTGACTGGGTACAGCACCCCCGGAACACAAGGCGTCCCGGCATCCGCCTGCCGTTTACGCTCAGTTCCAGGGTTGCTGCTGCCTGGGTTGGTATATTCCTTAGCCTGGCCGCCGTCTCTTATTTCTACCGCTTAAAAAAGGACACCCCGGGAAAAACCCTGACCGCCGTTACCGTTTCAGGTGAAAGGAAAAAGGTTACCCTGAACGACGGCACGATCGTGTGGCTGAATGCGGCGAGCCGGCTGACCTACCCGGAGCTTTTTTCCGGGGACCGGCGGGAGGTCGTCCTGGAGGGAGAAGGTTTTTTTGACGTAACTCGTAACCCGGAAAAGCCTTTTGTGATCCGGTCCGGTACTTTGAAAACCACGGTGCTTGGAACAAGTTTCAACATCCGGGCATACCGTGAAGACAAAACCATGTCGGTAGCCGTCGTAACGGGTAAAGTGAAGGTGGCTTCGCCGGAAACAGAACTTTACCTGAAGCCGGATGAACTTGCCGTCTTTGACAAAAAGCAGCGCAGCCTGGACAAGAAAGCGGAAAGTGCCGCTTCCGAAGTAACAGGCTGGAAAGATGGCGCCCTCCGGTTTCGCAACACCACGTTTTCGGAAGTAACCGCCGTTTTACAGCGGAGCAGGGGCGCCGGTATCGCGTATGAGCCCCGGCTCGAAAACTGCCCGGTAATTCATGCCGATTTTGATGCGGGTGATTCACTGGAAAGCATTCTGAACACGCTGATGATTGCCGTCAACGGCAGGGTTGAGAAAAAAACGGACGGAACCTACCTCCTCCGGTCGGACGTCGATTGTCGCTTATAAGCAGCTCATCTTATTATTAAACAAAGGAATCGTGCCTATGGTCGACTAAAAAAAGAAAGCCCGGAGTTGCGCCGGGCCCTGTCAGGAAAACCTTAAAACCGGGAAACGTGGACGAGCGCTTCGAAACAAACGACCACATCCCGGAAGAGAATAGTTCCACCTTAACTAACCAAAATTATGAAAAAAATGTGTACCCGGAGTGGGGATCTTATTTACTATGTTAAGAAAACCATGAAATACAGCGCATTCCTTGTTTTGCTGGTTTGCTCCGTGGCCTCCGCTACTTTTGCGGAGGAGTCCTATGGTCAGCAGTTGCTGAAAGTACCGGTGACGCTCCGGCTGGACCGTGTGACGTTGTCGGAAGCGCTGGATAAAATCGCGAGGCAAACCCGCGTGCAGTTCGTATTTGTCGGTACCCAGCCGCTCCAGAAGAAAATCACCACGCTCCACACCGAAAATGAAACGCTGGAAAAAGTGCTTGATAAACTTCTGACCCCCTACGGGCTGTTTTACCAGGTGGTGGAAAGCCGCGTCGTAATCCGCAGTATAAAAACAGACGCAACGGGCGAAAAGATAACGCCTTTGCCCACACGTGAGGAGATACGGAGCGGGCTGACAGTTTCCGGGCTTCCGGAGCGGTTATTCCGGCGGGAAGATGTTGTCTCGGAAGCTGTCCGGGAAATTCGTATATCAGGGAGGGTTAGCGATGAAAAAGGGGAGCCGCTCCCGGGTGTAAGCGTGCTGATCAAAGGAACGCAACGTGGTATGAGCACGGATGTCAACGGCAGGTTTGCCATAGAGGTACCAGACGAAAGTACGGTCCTGGTATTTTCTTTTGTGGGTTATACAAGCCAGGAAGTAGCGGTAGGCGACCGGAGTACAATGGAAGTGCGGATGGAGGTAGATCAGAGATCGCTCGAGGAGGTAATGGTCGTCGGGTATGGTACTCAGAAAAAATCGGATCTGACCGGGTCGGTCAGCTCGGTAAAAGGCGCCGATCTGACCCGGCTGCCTACCCAGCGTGTTGACCAGGCGCTGCAGGGAAGAGCCGCCGGCGTGATGGTACAGAATACCGACGGAGCGCCCGGCGGAAATGCGATCATACGCGTCAGAGGGGGAAATTCAATTACCGGCGGAAACAATGCGCTCGTCGTGGTGGACGGAATTCAGGGCGTCAACATCACTACGATCAATCCCAATGATATTGAATCGCTGGAGGTTCTGAAAGACGCTTCGGCGACAGCCATCTACGGCGCCCGCGGTGCCAACGGCGTCATCCTGATCACGACAAAGCGGGGGGCGTCCGGGAAAGCGGTTTTTAACTACGGGTTCAGCATGGGGGTGCAAAAACTTGGCCATAAGCTGGACCTGATGAATGCCGGCGACTATGCCCGTAAATCCAACGACTGGGCAGCGACCCAAAACGGTACCGTCAGCGCCCCGATCGACCCGGTGATCCCTTTTTCGGCAGAAGAGATCGCCCGGCTGGATGCCGACGGCGGCACCGACTGGCAGGACGAAATATACCGGAGCGGCAGGATGCAGAACCACCAGTTGTCGGTCAGCGGCGGCAGTGAGTCGATACGTTATTTTGTATCGGCGGGCTATATGAATCAGCAGGGTATTGTGATCAACAGCAAATACACCCGTTACAACCTGAGAAGCAACCTCGATCTGAAAGTAACGCGGTGGCTCAATGCGGGCATTAACCTCAATGTGATCAAGGACAAAGGGAACGTGCCGCCAGTGGGGGAGGGCACGCGTTTCGGAGATATTCTCGGACAGGTGATCAATACCGTAGCCCGGTTTGACCCCGTTACGCCGGTTTATGACGCAATGGGGAACTACAATACCAAGGCACTGAAAGGAGGGCCCGACGGTTCAAAAATTTACGCCGACAACGATGTCTGGAACCCGGTGGCGACCGCGCTGGAAACAAAGTCCGAGAAAAACAACATCACCAATGAAATCAGCACTTTTCTCGACTTCCGGCTGCTGGAGGGCCTGTCGCTGCGGGTTACGGGTGCGGCCAGCATCAATGCCAACGACGACCAGCATTACTACAGTACCAAAACCCAGCCCGGCCGGGGAATCAGCGGGCTCGGTGACCTGGCGGAAAACAAGTACCAGTATTTTCAGAATTCAAATATTCTTACTTACAGCAAGGTTTTCGACAAGCGGCATGCCTTCACGCTCACCGGTGTCGCCGAGCAGCAGCTCATACAATCGAAAGGCTTTTTTGTTTCGGCTCAGGGTTTTTTCAGCGACGACACAGGCATCAACGACCTGGGCGGCGCCTCCCAGATCAACGAGCGGTATAATTCACAATCCAGGCAGGTGCTGAATTCGTACCTGGGCCGCGTGAACTATGTTTTCGACGAAAAGTACATGGTCACCGCCAGCTTTCGCGCCGACGGATCATCGGTTTTCGGCGCCAACAACAAATGGGGATATTTTCCTTCCGCCGCCGCCGCATGGCGGGTTTCACAGGAAAATTTTATGCAGCTCGTGAAAGCGCTTTCAAACCTTAAATTGCGTGGAAGCTGGGGAAGAACGGGCAACCAGGCCATTCAGCCCTACCAAACGCTTGCTACCGTAGCATCGGGCTTCAATTATCCATACGACGGCAATGACGCCACCAACATCGGTTTTGCACTGGGCCGTGCCGCTAATCCCAACCTGAAATGGGAAACGACCGAACAGTCGAATATCGGTATCGACCTTGGCCTGTTCGGGGAGCGGCTCACGGCAACCGTTGACGTTTACAACAAGAAAACTACGGATCTGCTGCTCAACAAGCAGGTCGAAGCCTATACCGGATTCAGCACCATCCTTTCCAACGTCGGCTCGATTCAAAACAAGGGAATTGAGATCTCGTTGGGCGGCAGGCCTTTACAAAGCAACAACCTGAAATGGAACACTTCGTTCAACCTGTCTTTCAACCGGAGCAAGGTGCTTGCTTTGCTTGACGACGCGCCGCTGGCCATCCGGACCAGCACCGGCGGCGGTTACCAGATATGGGGCAGCGGTTTTTCACTGAAGTACCTCCAGGTGGGGCAACCGGTCGATCAGATGCGCGGCTATGTCAACCTGGGCACCTGGAGCGAGGCAGAAAGGGAGCAGGCGAAACTGATGGGACAGGCGCCCGGTGAGGCGAAATGGAAAGACGTCGACGGGGACGGCAGAATTACCAGGGCCGCCGACGGACTCGAAGTGATCGGGAACGCATCGCCGAAATTCATCTACGGCTGGAACAACAGCCTGAGCTTTAAAAACTTTGACCTTACCTTTCTGATCCAGGGCAGCTATGGCAACGATATTTTCAATGCGGTGCGCATCAAAACCGAAAACCCGTCGGTAGGACTGAGCAGCAACCTGAAAAACAGGTGGACCCCGGCCAACCAAAATACCGACGTACCGGTATTCATGAGCTCGCGTGAAAGAAACCTCCTTGAACTGGGCAGCAACCGTACCTCCGGTATCGGGGTAGATCAGCGCTCGAGCCGCTGGGTAGAAGACGGTTCGTACCTGCGGATGAAGAACGTGACGCTTACCTATACCATTCCGTCGGAAATCATCGGCAAAGCGGGTGCAAGCAGGTTGTCGGCCTATGTAACGGCGATTAACCTGTTTACGGTCACGAAATACTCGGGGTATGACCCGGAAGTGAGTTCGTTCAATGCCGGCGGGGCAGGCGGTATGGGGATTGACCTGAGCAACTATCCCACGGCCAAAGTATTCATGTTTGGAATTAATCTCACCTTCTGACTTCTGAAAAAAATGGGAAAGCACCTGTTTTCATACAAGTTTGTTGCAGTACTGCTGTCGTTTACCGGGATTTTCTCCTGCCAAAGCCTGGAAGAATCGCCGGAGGGTATTTCAACACCTCAAAATTTTTATTCGACCGTCGGCCAGTGCGAGGCAGCTTTTGCCGGCGCGATGAATGCGCTGTTCGTTCAGTGGGACCGTTATCAGAACATTCCCATGTTCCCCGACGGCCAGTTCGAGGGCGCAAGCCTTGATTTTGGGGCGACCTCCTTCAACGAGCTCTGGACCTGGCACTACAGGTCGGTTGCAAACGTGAACGCTGTCCTGAAGGCCGTGAAAGGCGGCAGCCTGGCCGGCCTCCCGCAGGAAGAGATTGACGGCGTAGTGGCCCAGGGCAGGTTTCTGCGGGCTTTCAACTATTTTACGCTGGTACGTCTCTACGGAAAAATACCCTACCTGACCGAAGATACGCCCGACCCGGTAGCGGTGCCCCTGACGCCGGCATCCCGGCTGGAAATTGCCGCGGTATACGACCTGTTGGAAGCTGACCTGAGCTTTGCCGTTGAACATCTTGGCGACTATAGCGCGGGTACCCCCGGCAAGCCCAACAAATGGATAGCAAAGGGTTTCCTTGCCAAGGTATACCTGACCAGGGCCACAGCTCCGCTCAGCCAGTCCGAATACTACGCCAAAGCGCGCGACATGGCCGACGACGTGATCACCAGGGGGCCTTACCGGTTGCTGCCCGACTTCAGGGAGATTTTTAAAACTTCGAACAACCGCAACCTGGAAACATTGTTTGCCTTTTACGCTTCGCCCCAATCGCCTTACATGCCCGGTAATGCCTGGGCCCCTTCCGAGATGGACGGCTGGAGCGGCGGTCCTGTGAAAATCTACTGGGCGTTGAACCTGTATCCCGAGCAGCCGCGCAAGCATAGCTATTTGCTGCTGGATTTTACTTCGGATATCTACGATCCCGGCGCTCCGATCATCAATTGGTCGAAGTCATCGGACGGCGTACCCTATATTGGCAAATACAACATGCCCAATCTCACTTTCGACCAGCAGGTCGGCGGCGGCAGTTCGGGCATCGAAATGAAGCTGCTCCGCTTTGCCGATATCCTGCTTATCTACGCCGAAGCTGCCAATATGGCTGCCGGGAAACCGACCCAACTGGCAGTAGATCGCCTGAACATGATCATCGACCGGGCCAATGCGGGTACCGGCAAAGAAGCCAGGGCGTCGCTGTCGATGGCGCGGGATGAGTTCGACAGGAAAGTGATCGACGAAAGAAGTTACGAGCTGTGTTTCGAAAACGACCGCTATTTCGATGTGCTGAGGAAACGGATTCTGGAGCAGGTCAATTTACCGGACAACGCGCAGGGCTACGATGAAAATGATTACCTCCTGCCCATTCCGGCACTTGACGCAGCGGCGATCGGGCAGAACCCCGGTTACGAATAAACCCGGTAATCACGACCGCTTTATGAGGCTTTTAAAGAGTGTTACCGTGTCGGTCTGCCTGTTTGCGGCCGGCACGGGTTTTGGTTCCGCGCAGCCGGATCTGCCGCTCCGCGAAAATGCGCCGCCGCAGGTTTCCGGCGCCGGGGAGGTACACTGGGAAAAGATAGGACCAGGAGGCGGCGGAGCTACCTTTATCCCGACATTTTCCTATCACAGCCCCTCCGATTTCCTGCTGAAATGCGACATGACCGGTTCCTACCACTCCCGGGACGGCGGTAAATCCTATGACCAGATCAACCTGCCGGACGGCGCCGGTTGTTTTGCCTACGATCCGCATGATTCCAATACGGTCTACATCGGCTCGGCTGTACTGAACAGGAGCCGTGATGGCGGCAGGACCTGGGAGCAGTTGTTCCCCGAAAAAAAAGACATGCTCGGCGCTTCGTTTTCCGGGGATCATGCCGGTTACAGGCCTGTAACCCGGCCAGGTTCGGATTACGAAAAAAACGGGCGGATCGGGACGATCAAAGTGGACCCCTCCCGTGCTTCTTCCATGTATTTCAGTATGGGAGAGTTTTTGTTTGCTACCGGCGACCAGGGCAAAAGCTGGCAGAAAAAGCAGATCGGCGGGCCAATCGAACTTCTTTACACCAATACGGCCGGCCTGAAAGAGGAACTGGTCATTTTTACACCCGATGCTGCCTTTACGCTGGATAAGCGTACGGGTAAACTTTCGAAAAATGCTTATCCGGAACAGATGAGCCCGGCATTTTCATTTACCGCCGGAATCGATCCGGTGCGGGGACACGAGGTTTTTTATGCGTTGCATCACGATACCAGCCGGGAGGTACGGGAAGAGTTCGGGTACAGCGAAGTCTGGGTTTCGGAAGACCGGGGCCTTACCTGGGCGGTGCGTCGTAACCCGGTGCTCGCCAATACCCGCGCGGGCGTAAAACCGAGCTATTCCATGATCGCCTGCTCCGAATCCGATGCCCGGCAGGTTTACCTTGTGACGAACCGGTACGAAGAAAAAAGGGAAAAGGGCGTGGTTTACTGGTATGGGGCCATGAAAAGCGAGGATTCAGGCAAGACCTGGGATTGGGTCTGGAAGGGCGGCGGCGGTTCGGGGCGATATGGTGTGAAGGACGGTGTAGGCGTGGCCAACCTGGAAGATGCCTGGGCAGAAGAGGCCTTCGGAGGCGAGTATATCCGCCTGATGGATATCGGTGTATCGCCGACTGACGCCCGTACCGCTATTGTGACCGACTGGTACAGGGCGATGAAAACAACCGATGGGGGCAAATCCTGGAAGGAAATTTACAGTGACCGGCTGCCCGGCGGGACCTACAGGAGCCGTGGCCTGGACGTCACGACCAGCTACGGCGTTCATTTCGACCCGTTCGACAGCAGCCACCTGGCCATCAGCTACACCGACATCGGTTACCATCACAGCTACGACGGCGGCGAAAGCTGGCAGCGTTCCGTGAAAGGAGTGCCCTCCGAATGGGTGAACACCTGTTACTGGGTCGAATTTGACCCGGAAGTAAAGGGGAAGATTTGGTCGGCTTGGTCGGGCATGCACGACTACCCGCGCGGAAAAATGACCCGCGATCCTGCATGGAAACAAAAGGCGAAAGGCGGGATATGCGTATCGTACGACGGCGGTAAAACCTGGGAGCCCTATACAGAAGGAATGGGAGCGGATTCCCCGGCTACCTCCCTTGTGCTTGATCCGACGTCACCGCCAGGGAAACGTACTCTGTATGCGGCCGTTTATTCAAAAGGTATTTTTAAATCCACGGACGACGGCAAAACCTGGCAATTGAAAAACAACGGAATAGGGGACAACACCTGTGCATTTGAACTGACCAGGACCGGGAACGGCACGCTGTTCCTGACGGTGAGCCCGACGCCTGTCCACAGGAACGGTAAAAAGGGACGGGAGTTTTATCCCGGAGCCGTGTACCGGTCGACGGACGGAGCCGAAACCTGGACCCGGCTGCAGGTATCTGAGGGTCTGCTCTTCCCGAACGGAATCGGGTCTGATCCCCGTGACCCGATGCGTCTTTACCTGGCTTGCTGGTCGGATATCGACCTGAGCGACCTGGTCGGAGGAGAGGTGGCGCGCGCCACCGGCGGAAATAAAAAACTGGCTACGCCGGGAGGGGGTTTCCTTTCGGAAGACGGCGGCGATACCTGGCGCAGTATTTTCGATTCCACACAGTACGTATATGACGTGACCGTAGACCCCGGTTTCCCGGGAAGGATATACTGCAACACCTTTAACGGGGCTGCCTACCGGAGCGACGATCACGGTAAAACCTGGAACCGCATAAAGGGGTACGATTTCCATTGGGGACACCGGATTACGATTGACGAAAACAATCCCGGGCAGGTTTATATCAATACTTACGGTTCCAGCGTCTGGCACGGTTTCCCGGTGACCGCCGATGCGGGAACACCCAATCCGAACGGCCGGAACGACGCCTGGGGGTTTGCGGGATTCGGCGGGGGAGGGGCCATGTTTTACCCGACGGTGAGCCCGCACAATCCCCGCCGGGTATTGGTAGCCTGTGATATGACCGGGTCCTATGCAACGCATGACGGGGGAAAGTCCTGGCGCATGTTCAACCTCCGCGGACCTGCCCATGATTTTGTGTTTGATCCTTCAGATTCCAACACGGTATATGCCAATACGATCGCACTCTTCAAAAGTATGGACCGGGGAACGACGTGGTCGCTTTTCTATCCCTCCCCGGCCGAAGTGAGCGGTTTTGTTTCGCAGGGCGACCATGCAAGTGAAACTGTAATAACGAAAGACAGCACCCTGAGAAAGGTGATTGCATTTGCTATAGACCCCGGTGATTCCCGAAAGCTGTTCGCCATTATTTCCATCAACGGGAAACCTTCTTTTTGTACATCGGAGAACGGGGGAGGTAACTGGCGGACGGAAAGGCAACTTGAACCCGGAACCAGGAAGATTTTTATTGATCCGGGTTCTCCACCCGGTGACCGTACGGTATTGATCTGTGGTGAAGCGGGCATTCTCAAACGGCAAAACGGGCATTGGACCCCTCGGAGCGGCCCGGGGGGCGTGCGCGTAATTAATGAGTTTTCGGGAGGTTACGATACACAGAGCAAGCGGTTTGTGGTATATGCGATTTCAGGCAGCTCCTATTTTAACCCGGAAAAAGAGAAACCGGGGATTTTTTATACCAACGATGGCGGCGCTACCTGGATAAGCCGGCAGGAGGGGCTTTTGAAACAGGCCCGGAGTACGGACCCGGAATGGCGAAGCATAGCGACCAGCACAATGCATCCGCACGTCGTGTATGTTTCCTATGCCAACCTGAAAGTGCACGGTGATACCACCTGTATAGGCGTCGCAAAAAGCGAGGATTACGGAAAAAGCTGGACGCTTGTGTGGAAGGACCTGCTGACACGGAACGGCGATGTCGCTTCGCCGAATTTAGAAGAAGAATGGCTTACCGAACGTTTCGGCCCCGGCTGGGGTGAAAACCCGTTTGCAATCGGGGTATCGCCCGCAAACCCGGAAGTCTGTTATACGACTGATTTCGGTCGTACCCTTAAGTCGGAGGATGGCGGGAAAACCTGGGAGCAGGTATTCACCAGGAAAAAACCGGGAGGAGGCTGGGTATCCAGGGGATTGGAAGTTACCACAGGATACCAGCTTGCTTTTGATCCCTTCGACAAAAATCACGTATTCACAGCCAATACCGATATCGGGCTTATGGAAAGCCTGGATGGCGGCGAGAGCTGGACAAGCGCAACCCGCGACAACGGGGTACCGAAAAACTGGTCCAACAGCACGTATTGGGTGGCTTTCGATCCGGAAGTGAAGGGCAGGGTATGGGTAGCGATGAGCGGAACGCACGATTTGCCCAGGCCAAAAATGTGGCGGAAAAACGGGGTTAGTGGCTATAAAGGGGGAGTACTCGTGAGTGACGACGGAGGCAAAACATGGAAGCCGGTCAGCGGGGATATCGGCGAGGGAGCGGTGACGCATCTGCTGGTGGACCCTTTGAGCCCGCCGGCGGGGCGGACACTGTATTCCTGTGTGTTCGGGAAAGGCGTATACAAATCAACTGACGGCGGCGCTACCTGGATGCAGAAAAACAAAGGCATAGACAATCCTGAACCGTTTGCCTGGCGTATCGTGAAAAGGGACGAGGACCACACCCTGTTCCTGGTGGTGAGCCGGCGAAGCGAGGGCGGAGAGACCGGCACAACCGGAGACGGCGCACTGTACCGGTCGTCGGACGAGGGAGAGACCTGGACAAAAATGGCATTACCTCCCGGGACAAACGGACCCACCAGCCTGGCGGCGGACCCGGACCGGCCTCACCGTCTGCTGCTTTCCGCCTGGGGCCGGAAATCGGCCGGGCGTTTTGCACCGGATACAGGCGGCGGGATTTTCGTGTCGGACGACGACGGACGGACCTGGAAACCTGTTCTGGAACAGGATCAGCATGTACACGACCTTACGTACGACGCCCGTGTGAGACGATTTTACGCCTGCGGATTTAACGGGTCGGCCTACGCTTCGGAAGATGCCGGAATGACCTGGACCCGGATAAAGGGCTATAATTTCAAATGGGGGAAACGGGTGGAGCCCGACCCGCGGGACCCCGGAAAAATATTCATTATAACCTTCGGAGGCGGTGTCTGGTACGGACCTGCAAGAGGCGATGCAACCGCCTTAGAGGACATCGTGCCGGTGCGTTGAATCCGCATAATTTTTACCTTCTGGCATTATCACCGGGAAGCAACTTTTATTAGTAACTTCATTGTGAAAATGTTAAGGTAAATGACTCCCGAAATATGACCAATCGACAGCCTGCTTTCCTGTACTGTATCCTGTTGTTATTCCTGGCAGCGACCGCTCGGAGCAAGGAGATTACAGCCAAAACCGAAACGAACCAAATGGTGGAGCTCACCTTTAAAACGGGTACAAATTACAACGACCCGTTTAATGAAGTAGAGCTGGACGCCGTGTTTACTGATCCCTCGGGGAAGGAGCTGAAAGTGCCCGCTTTCTGGGCCGGGGGCGATACCTGGAAAGTGCGGTATTCATCGCCGTTAACCGGCACGCATCGTTTTACAACGGTTTGCTCAAATGTCGGTGATAAGGCCCTGCACCTGGTAAAAGGGAAGGTGGAGGTCAGGAAATACCGTGGCGACAATGTCCTGTTTCAACGGGGAGCGCCGAAAATAGCCACCGACAAAAGGCATTTTGCCTACGGTGACGGAACGCCATTTTTCTGGATGGGGGACACCTGGTGGATGGGATTGACCAAAAGACTGGTTTGGCCGGCGGAGGTGGAGATGCTGGCCGAAGACAGGATCAGGAAAGGTTTTAACGTAGTCCAGATCATCGCGGGCCTGTACCCGGATATGCCGGCGTTTGACCCCCGCGGAGAAAATGAAAACGGTTTTCCGTGGGAAGCGGAGTACGCCAGCATCAGGCCTTCGTATTTTGATGCCGCCGACAACCGTATTCTCTACCTCGCCAAAAAGGGGATCGTACCCTGCGTCGTGGGGGCATGGGGGTATCACCTGCCCTGGCTGGGGGTTGAAAAAATGAAGAAGCACTGGCGCTACCTTATTGCAAGATGGGGCGCGCTGCCGGTTGTCTGGTGCGCAGCGGGGGAGACGACCATGCCGTTTTATTTGTCGGCCAGCAAAGAAGCAGACAAGGCTTTCCTGAAAAAGGAATGGACCACCGTCATGCAGTACCTGAAGGAAACCGATCCGTTCCACCGCCTATTGACCACCCACGCGGCTTATCACGACCGGACTACCCGCGAATCGATAACCAAACCGGAGTTGCTGGACTTTGACATGCACCAGAGCGGTCACGGCGACGTGGCGACCAAACAGGCCGCCCGTGCCCTTGAGGGATGGCGCCTGCAGCCGCCCATGCCGGTTATGAGCGGTGAATCGCGCTATGAAGCGCTGGCTATTCCTGATCCGCTTCCTGCGGATGCGCCAAGAAGCGCATTCTGGGCGCATACCGTCAACAGCGGGCTGGCCGGGCATACCTACGGCGCTAACGGGATCTGGCAACTGAACGGAATTAACAAGCCTTACGGCAAGTCGCCCGGCGGCAATAACTGGGGAGTCACGCCATGGAACGAAGCCATGAAGCTACCGGGCTCGGCGCAAATCGGGGCCGCGCGGCAACTGATCGAATCCATTCCCGGGTGGAGCAGCTTTCAGCCGCGCCCGGAAATGATCACAGAATGGTCGTCTGCGGATGCAGCCGTGCTGGCAGTAACCGATAACAACCGGTCCGCATTGGCCTACCTGCAGTCGCCCGGCAGGATTACCCTGACGTTACCGGCGACTAACCAGGCCTATAAAGCTTTCTGGTTCAACCCGGTAACTACGACAAGAGAGCAGGCGTTTACAGTGGCCACGGACACTTCGGGTAAGCTGGCGGCGACTTCACCGCCCGCCCGGCAGGACTGGGTGCTGGTGTTGACAAAATCTGACTGAATCTCCGGGCTGATGGCATTAATTTGGGAAAATTGTCCCGCAGTATAAATGGTTTGATGATGAACAGCTACCGACAGCTTTGGGTAATAATATTGCCGGTGTTTTTTTGTGTAAGCTCGTCCGCGCAATCGCAGGTAAATGTGAAATACAGGCTGAAGCCGGCCGGACCGGTCGAGGCGCCGGTTATTCTGCAGGGGCATCCTGATGCCGCCGGTAATAAAAATGGCTTCGAAGGCGGGACGGTCTTCCGGGAAGGCAAAGATTTCCATCTTTTCGTAACGGAAGAAATGAAAGGGTGGTCGCAGACGCGGACGGGACATTGGGAAAGCAGGGATGGAAAGAAATGGCGCCGGCTGAGAACCGTTCAAAGTCCCGCTGCGCAGCCTGAAGACCCGCGGTATTCCATCTGGTCGCCCATGCCGGTGTACAATCCTAATGAAGATCGGTGGAACCTGTTTTACGTGGGGTATGAAACGGAACGCACCATCCACGGACGAGTGTTCCGGGCTATGGCCGGGAAGCGGGGCAGGAAAGGTTTGGAAGACACTTTCAACGATGTAGCAGGCACGGTCATCGCATTTACGGATTCTGTCCGGAACGATTGGGAAGGCGTACAGGGTACCGACTCTTTTTACCCGTTCCGGGCAGGCGACAAATGGCTGGCTTTTTACGGGAGTTCCGACGCGGCATCATACTGGTACGTGGGGCTCGCGGAAGCCGACAGCCTGGAAGGGTGCTGGAAGCGTATCATAGGCCCTCCGGTTTTCAGAAACGCCGAAAACCCGATCGTTATTTCACTGGGAAACGGTACTTTTTTCTGCGTTTACGACGACCTGACCCGCCTGAACAACGACAATCGCATCGGCTATGCCTGGTCGGCTGACGGGCTGAACTGGGAGTCTGCCTCGCTGGAAATACCTTTACCGGCTCCTGTGACCAATATCCGCACCCCGCAGGGTATGATCCCGGTCGGTGACGGCGCCTACTGGATTTACTATACAGGCAATACCGCGTCACGCTTTGATGTAGTGGCCCGCGTGAAAGTGAAGATAGAGCCTTACTGATCACGCAGAGGCTAATGGCAGCGTGCGAACAAAAAAACATAGAGGTTAGCTCCCCTTTCTGTGTGCCCCTGTGCCGGTAAAGAGCCAATGGGAGAGGCCGGTGTTGGGTGACTACTTAGCACGGTCGGTTTTAATAGCAGCAATATGCTTTCTCAATTGGTCTCCGTCCGTGATCAGTTCTTTAAGATTCTGGCCAGGCCGGAAAATAATGTAGTGTCCACCGGGGATATAACCTTTGCGAACTACGTATTGAACGGACTCGCAGTCCAGGTTCTTCAGAAAGTTGGTGCATATTTCAGCCTTTGCCGGGGCATTGGGCATTGAAAGGATATAAAATCCGTCTGCGAATACCTCCGGCGTCACCAGATTGTCTCGCATCAGGCTTTGTACAATAATGTCCTTACGTTTCTCATCCGCTGCGAAACGAACATAAGCGCCTAACAGCAGCGAAAGTTTTTGCCGCCTGGTTTCGAGTTTCTCCGCTCGAAGCTTCCCGGTAAATAGGGTGTCGCCTCTGTGGGTTCGACGAAAATCAGGCTTGTACTGGTAATATTCGTCGATTTTAACTGCCAATGCCGGCGAGTACAATTTGATACCCATAGGGGCGCCATTGTTTGCTATTGTGATATCCGGGTAAAGCGGGCTAAACAAAGAATCCAGAAAAACGGCAAGGTTTAACTCACTTTTGTGCAGTATGTCGACTTTCTGATAGTAAAAGCCCCCTTCAACGAATGTACGCTGATATCCCATGTATTCGTTAAGCAGGCCAAGCAGGAAACTGTGCTGATCGTATTTTCCGTTTTTGAACTGCGCGCTTGCTGAAATTGCAGGCAAAAAGAAAATGAAAAAAAGAAAGAGCGGGCGACAGGATAGGATTACCATTGGGATGTCTGGTTTAAGGAGAAATTTCCGGCTTTTTTTGCTTTCGCTCTTCCTTTATTTTTATGAGAATTCTTTTCAACTCGTCCAGTTCGTCATGTGTAAAGTCACGTACCGTGCTATCGGGCAGCGATAGTATTCCAAACCTTACGCCTTCGCCGTAGATAAGCGCAT
Source organism: Ravibacter arvi (assembly GCF_039540405.1). NCBI lineage: Bacteria > Pseudomonadati > Bacteroidota > Cytophagia > Cytophagales > Spirosomataceae > Ravibacter > Ravibacter arvi. The sequence continues at coordinate 94,102 of NZ_BAABEY010000021.1, read as the reverse complement.
TGCGGGTGGCGCGTCTGATGCGTTGTTCCCAGTTCTCCCTTTCGGTGTCTGACAGATAGATTTTTTTCGGCTGAATTGTATCCTGATACGATGCCGTATATCCGGTTTTTACGCTTTCATGTGAAAGCGTGTCTTCTCTTCCCAGGCCCCGATTTCCCCGGATTATAAGGGTCGTCCCGGCGCTAGGATGGGAGGCGAGCCGCTCACCAAGGGGTTTTCTTTTCAACCTGCCTGTATAAAGCGCTTCGTCTTTCAGATAGGGAATCGGGAAACGAGCGGAATTCGGTTCGATCAAGGCGGCACTATCGGTTCGCACGGTTACTTTTCGGTCCTGTTTCCAATTCCTCCGGGCCACCATGACCTCCCCCTGGGAGTTGTTATAGGTAGCGAGCCGTTCATCAGAAGTAGAGGTGTCTCCGGGTAGCTTTCCGAATCCTACTATTACTATCTCGTCTAAAGCGCTGTCCGTCTGTGTGGCCGCAACCGGGGGAGCGTCGTACAATTTTGCGGGCGGGTATTGGCGGGTAGAAAGTCTGAATTTTTTCGCCTCTGTCTCTTTCGTTTTAATTTCTCGGTGAAAGTCCGTCACGTCAATAGTCACTATCCCTGGTTCTACAGGCTGGTAAATTGTATCCGGCAGGAAAGCAGATTCTTGTTTCAGCGGGAAAAAAAATGGGCGGTGGTAAATCAGAAACCCGCCGGTGATCAACAGGAAGGCGGCCGCTACGTAGGGCCAACTCCTTCTGACTGTGGTCTTGACTGCAGGCGTCCCGTGTTGTAGCTTTTCTTTCCAATAGCCTGGCTTTACTCCATCATTCAGCATCATTTCGAATCCTTCGTACGCCTCGCGCAGGAACGAATCGTCAAGCATCTCTTCCTCAAATTGATACTGTTCTTCAGGTGTCATTTCGTTGAAATGATACCGGTGAAAATCGCTGAATCCATATTGTTTATGCGTTTTCATTTCTTTCCAGACAATTTTTTAAATTTCGCTTTCCATTCTGGATATAACTTTTCACTTTGCTGATGTCAAATCCTGTGACTTCTGCGATCTCCCTGTAGCACTTTCCTTCCAGATAAAAAAGCGATATACTCCGGCGCTGATTGTCAGGCAGTCTGTTCAGGCACGCGGTCAATCGATCGAGCTGGACATCCGATACCCGATAGCCGGTGTCGCTTTCGTCCTTTTCTTCAAGGTCTTCCAAAGATTTGCCGATTTCAATCGGCATCCGTTGCCTCAATTTCATCAGGCAGTGGTTTCTGGCGACCGAATACAGCCATGCCTTAAAATTTTGAGGCTCATGAATTTTTAACTCCACATTTAGCTTCTCAAATAATTCCATCACCGTGTCCCTGGCGTCTTCCTCAGTTCTGAAAAATTTATAGCAGCGCGCGAAAAGGACTTCCATGTAAGGCTGATAAATCTGTCCCAATACCTCCATATCACCAGACAACCGAAAGCGCCGGATTAACTCTTTCTCATCAGAAGTTTTACCTTTAAACAGTTTTAAAAATTTCAATTTCAGCCCGGTTGATACTTATCAATAACCTAAAGATGCGGTCGGTCCGGTTTCTCCATAAAAAGTTTGAAAAAAAATATGGAAAAACCGGCGACATATAATCCTATGTATAAAAGTAATGCGCCTGTTCCAGGGTCAAACACAGCCTGGATGGCTCGAAGCCTTTATATCCGGTTAAAATGAAACCTATTGTATTATGAAAATGAAATCCACCGTATTCCTGTTTTTGCTGTTCCTGGCTTTTGATGGCAACGCGCAGTCCATTTTTAAAGGAAAGGTAGTCGACTCCGGAAAGTTGCCGCTTCCCGGTGTACTGGTGAGTGTGGGGGGCGCATCGGCAAGGACTGTTACCGACCAACAGGGGAATTTCTCTGTCAAACTGGCTCCAACCGACAGTGTCCTGATTTTCCAATTCGTTGGGTATCTGACTAAAGACATCCGGATAAGTGGTTGGCAGGGCCCGGTTATGCTGATTGAGGATCAGGAGTCACTTGAGAAAGTTGTGATTGTGTGTGACAACAAAGAAGTCCCCGGTGAAATAGTTAGCAGGGTAAAATCGGGGTTTATACCGCTGTATCACAACGGGCAATCCAGGTATCACCGGGGCCCGTTCCGGCATAAAAAGCCCGTGGTTACCGGAATTGGTACCAAATTGCCGAATGGAATCGTGTACTAGGAGGGTTAGACCAGGCTCAGCTGTGTCCCGGCCTCTCTGTTCCGTCCGAGCAGGGGAATGGTGTCGATCACGTCATACTGCCGTCTCTGCTCATTGTATCGCCGGATGACAAACGACGTGCATTCGGAATGCGCCTCGAATTCCGGAAAGATAGAATAGGCAAGGTTGATCCATTCGGGCGTAAGTCTGCGGCCGATTGTCATGTGAGGGGCCTTCGATTCGTCCTGCCATTTTCTCATGTACTGCTTCCGGATAGGTTTGCCGAAGGTCTCCCGGACGATTTTATAGCGATGCTTTACTGCCTCTTCTGATTCTTTTTTCAGCCGGACGAAGAAAGCCGGATAGTACCCGTCGAAATGACCGTACCCTGAAAATTCAACGGGGAAAGGTGATAACCCGGCCAGGATCCGCCGATACTCCACCAAAACCAGGGGATAATGGCTCTCATCTGCTTCAAAGCTATCCAGAGAGATATGCGCATCCGCATTTGCGCTGCCGTAACTCTTTCCGATTTCTACCCGGAGCAGCTGTTTCAGGTTTTTTACTTTTTCCGCGATCGGCGGAGCGGGCATTATGGCCAGGGAATAGATCATCTTTTTAAAATTTCCCGTAAATTTTTGTGTTTTTATTTTTTATATCCAATACTATGCTGTAACTTTCATATCTAAATCTTGATTTTAGATAGATTCTAAGAAAAAGATTCACGAGCCCCGCAGTACATCTTTCGAGATAAATTGTGGGGCTTTTTTGTTTATTTTGACCTCCTGCTTTCCCATTCCTGACACCAATCCGGCTGTTTTCAGGTCGATTTCCCCCGTAAAGAATAACATTCACTTTGATTTTGCAATACCACCGATTGGATGCGTCCGGCAGCAATCCGGTTTTCCGCCGTTGTCGGAGAAGGCCGGCTAACAACGACGCTACAAAAATTCATACTGGTCTGACACCATCAACCGGGTGGGCTCCGGCAGTAGAATGTTGTAAAATCGTGTAGAAATTAGTTTAATATTATTCTATGTCTAGTTGTATGTGGATATGTTTGCTTTATTGTGTAGAATGTATTTGATTTTATTGTGGCATATTGTCGTAATTTTTCTCTGATTATTCTATTGATGGTCTTCCTTTGTAGGAGCGCGATGTCTAGAAAAGGTGCTTTTTTGTCTTAATTTTGCTTTTTTAGTCAAATTGAAGTGGTTGTATGCATTTTCTTTCTATCGAAAAATGACTATTGTCATGTTTGGATGATTTGTAGAATAGGTCGATGTGTGTATATCTTTGTAGCGTGTAGATGAGCGCAGTTCTCATGCGTTTTTATACACTTACTACTATTTATACTTTATGCAACCAATTCACAATTTCATGACAAATTTACTTTTACGATCCACACTTATTGTGTCGTTCCTATGTGCCTGGCAGGCAGCCGAGGCGCAGGTAACACCATCAACATTTAATGGTGTTGTTTTCGACGATGCCAATAGCAACGGCGTCCAGGAACCGGGCGAAGCGGGAATTCCCGGTGTGCTGGTAGAGATACGCGGCGGTTTAACTGCCAATGATCTTCATGCAGCGGTAATTTCCGGAGCAGACGGTAGTTACAGTCTAAGCGTGGCTTCTCATCCAACCGCTTCCAATTACCGTATGCGCTATTATTTCCCGACGGAGGCTTACCTGGTAACTGTTCCTTCCGGAACTTCATTTTCCGGGGGCTCAACTCGTACACAACCATTTTCGCTCACTTCCGGGGTTCCGGTCAATGAAACGTCGACACTTGGGTTAAGGTCAAAGTTTGAAACCAAGGCGTTCAGCACGGTAAAAGGATTGGCGCCGACCAACTGGGGAGTAGAGTCCCTGAGCCTGCCGAAGTCGCCGACCGGTGTGGGTATTGTAAAATCGGTTAAGCTTTATATCAACTACCACGTTGTTAACCCGCTGGTATTGATCAGAAATACAGCAGGTGCGGGCGAGGTTACCGGGCGTTTCACTACTTCGGCTGACTTCAATCTGGAGACGCCGTTTAGTAATGAGCAGCTGACGCATGGGGCATCATATAATTCGCCAAATATCATTCCGCTTGGCCCGGGAAGCGAGCTTGTCTTGAACAACCTTCACAGCACCTCGGGCGCAAATGAGCACCTGTACGAAGATTTTTTCTCGGAATTCGTAGGAGATAATTCTTTTTCAGTACCATTCAGCTCAGAAGGGTTTTCGGGGTTCAACGGCAGCGGAAACTTCGACGCGAGCGTCACTACTCAGTCAGCTGTTGGTCTTTTTGTCGTTTACGAGTACGAAGAAGGGTCCCTGCCGGTTAATCTCCTGAGCTTTTCAGCAGTAGCGGAAGGACAGAATGCGGTTTTAAGGTGGTCAACGGCCGCTGAAATCAACAGCCTTGCTTTCGAAGTCGAGAGGAGCCTCAATGGAAAGAGCTGGACGAAAGCCGGCTTGGTAAGCGCTCGTGGAGAAAGTAATGCGGTTTTGAATTATAGCTTTAACGATGTGAATACGGTAAAAGGAATAAACTATTACCGGCTCAAAATGATAGACCGCGATGGTGCTTTCGAGTATTCGCCGGTAGTCTCCCTGAGGTTCAGGTCCGGAAGTCAACCGGCTGTGTCGGTTTTTCCGAACCCTGCCTCTGAGGTCCTTTTTATCAAAAATATTGACGGTTCTGAAGTTGCGGAATTGGCAATTGTGAATCAGACGGGTGGCCGGGTATTGACCGCCAACAGGTACGACGCGTCGAGCGGTGTTGACATCAGGAATCTGAAGACGGGCCTTTACGTAATCAGATATACGTTGAAGAGCGGAGAGCAGAAGTCATTAAAGTTCCTGGTTAACTGATATGCTATTTCTAATGATAGCCCGGAATATCATATCCGTTACAACACCAACTGTGTTTTGATTTAACAAGCGTTGAATTTGTGCTTCAGAGAGCTCCCTTAGCCGGGAGCTCTTTTTTTTTGGGGCCCGTTGCCGGAACGACCGGTCGGGTTACGTATGCCCGTGTCAATAGTGTGGTATTGAACCCGGAAGGGCTTAAAAATAATACGAGTTACTTGTAGGATTTGTTTTAAAAAAAAAGACAAAAAAAACTACCGTCAGCGCTATGATTTTCTGCCTCAATAGATCAGATTTTCAGCCATCGCATAGCAGGAAAACCAATTCCTTTGATAGTTGGAATCGCAAATATTGGTAGCGTCTGCGAAATCGCGACTGGAGCGGTCATCATCAATGTCACTATTAGATCAACTTCACATAAATCACCATTAGAATGAAACACCCATCTACGTACTTAACTGGTAAGGGAACAATTCCTGGCAGGCTAGCGGCCGGCGTTTTCCTGGTTGCAGTATTTTTAACATTGTGGACGTCGCCTTTTCTCTACGCCCAGGATTGTAATGTAAATGCCGGCGGCAACGCCCTTGTCTGCGGGTCAACTACCACACTGGTAGGAGGAATTGAGAATAATGCGGGAAGCGGAACGCCGACATGGACGTTCATCTCAGGCCCTGTTACGCCGACTATCGTTTCTCCAAACGAGTTTACTACCAACGTAACCGGTATGACGGTGGATGGCGCCTATGTATTTCAGTTGAGCCATGCATGCGGTACGGGAACTGCAACCAACCAGGTAACCATTACCGCCCGTGCGAGGCCCGCCTCTTTTACCGCGGGACCTGATGTTACCGGTATTTGCGCCACCGTCGGTACCACCACATTGGCCGGCGTTATCCCTGCGGGTTTTACCGGACAATGGCGGTCTGTAAACATTTTTAGCAGAAACAGGTATGCTACTACGGTATCTACCAATTCAGAGTTCAGCAGCACGAGTTCGGCCACGCCCGCATTTTCCCTCACGAACAAAGCGAACCACCAGATAGACCCTGCCTATTGGGCTATTTTAAAAATCACCTCGGCGGATGGCGTGTGCAGCTATGAAGACACTACGGTAGTAAGGTTCATACCCAACCCGGTGATCATACCTCCAGCCACGAAAACGGTGTGCCGTACGGCCGGATCAACCGACGATTTCATAGACCTTCTGACGACTTCTCCTATGTTCAATACCAGTTACACCGGGTCGGCCGGTACGGTGGCAAATGGTACCACCGTCACCGTAAATGTCATTGAGCAGCCTGCAGGAGGTAACATCAGTTTCAATCGCATGGATGATACGAGGAGGGTATACTTCAACGGGATGAGCGTGAACGGGCTCTACCGCTTTACCTTAACCGTAACGAACAGTTGCGGAAGCCACACCACGCCCGAAATCGCTTTTACGTATACCGGCACTACGCCGCGTCCCGTCAATTTTCAAGTAGCGGGACATCCTGAACAGATGGTTGTCTATGGAGCGGGAGGCACAGGCGGAGAGGTCCACTGCAGCACTAAAGTCGGATCCACAGCGCCTGAAATATTCTATTTTGACATCAACGCTTTGGATAACGCGGCAAACGTTACCACCGTTGTCACACCCTCGGGTATCTATCCGCCGGGTGGTGCGCCCAGCGTTTCGGTTAGCGGCGCAGGAACTGCAAACCGGGTGGCCACGGTAACGCCCCCTTCCGGAGGCTGGCAGGTAGGGACTTATAAGTTCAGTATCACCACAAGCTTCTCCGGATCATGCGGCATCAGTCAGAGTTACTACATCCATGTTTCTGATAGCGGCAGGCCTGACGTTGCGGTGGCAGATCAAAGTGTCTGCTACCCGGGAACCGGCGCGATATCCGCAGAAATTCCTTTGCCCGCCGTTTACCAGGAAGTGGTGAACAGCAGTTATTTCCAGGACTTTTCAGGGGTCTATAATTTTAGCGTAGTGTCGAAGCCGGCCGGGTCGGGCACGCCTACCTATGGGACTTCCGACCAGCGGTCAACCAAACTTACCAGTACCACAATCGGTAATCTGACCACTCCCGGGGATTACGTTTTTCAAATCACGGCTGCTCCCAGGGCGGGAAGCAGCGTAGGTGCATTTCTCCCCGCTGAATATGCCTGTTCCGGGACCTCGCTAACCTCCACTTTTACCATACATGTCGAGAACCTGGTCAACGCGAATGCAGGTTCAGACCTGACAGGTGCATGTCCGACCACGACACTCCTGGGCAATAACCCGGGTGCAGGCACGGGCACATGGACGCTGGTTTCGGCTCCGGCCGGAGCCACCCCGAGCATTGCCAACCCGTCGGCCCCCAATACGGCTGCGACGAATATGAATGTTGAGGGGGTGTATCGTTTCCGTTGGACGATTAACAGCCCGCTCGGTGGCTGCACCAGCGCCGATGAGGTTACTTACACTGTTTCCTCCACTCCCCCGGCGCTTAGCGGCAACGCACTTGCCAATACTTGTCCCGCTACCTCCGTAGATCTGACCGGACTGTTTGCTGGTACGGCGCCTGCCGGGACTTCCGTGGTATGGTACAATAACAGTTCTCATACCGGCGCCCCGGTTTCCGACCCGGCGGCAGTGAGCGTTTCGGGCACCTACTACGCCTTTTTCCTGTCTACCGGCGAATGCTACTCGCTTCCTTCCGCACCTGTAAATGTCACCATAGACGGCAGCTGTTGCGCGGCCGGCGATGCGGCTCCGGTAATCAATCCGTAGGCAGCTGTATGCAAGAAACCATAATATAGATCATTATGATAAAAAATATAGAAATGGGTTTCCGTATAATGTTCGGTGCCGCTGTCTTGTTGATAGCTGATATGGCATACGGGCAAACCACGGTAGACCTGACAGCCAGAATCACACCCCCTGCAACGGCCGGCGTAGTCATCCGGTGGTTTACTGACGCCGGGCATACCAACCCTGTCGCGGACCCTACCCAGGTGGTTTCTACCAGTACACCCACCAATTATTGGGCGTTTTTTTACGATACTGCCGGGGATTGCTACAGTTCGGGAGCGAAGGTTACGTTAATGGACGCTGCCTGCCCGGTCACGACGGTGAATCTGAAAGCATTACCGGGCGGGGATGCCCCGAATTTGGTATGGCATTCGGCGCCGGTTCCGGTAACTGGTGACACGGAAGTACCGGATCCGACAGCCGCAGGGCCGGGTACCTACTGGGCTTTCTTTTTTGACGCCGCCCAGGATTGCTACAGTCCTGCCAGCAGCCCGGTGATCGTGCAGGGAGAATGTTCCCTTCCCGTGTCGCTGCTTTACTTCGATGCTGTCGCGGAAGGAACCGGTGCATTACTAAAATGGGCTACCGCCAGCGAGGAGAACAGCAAGGGTTTTGAAGTGCAGCGAAGCGCCGATGCAAAGCACTGGCGGAACCTCGGGTTTGTAGAGGCAAAGTCAGTGAACGGAGTGAGCGTGCGCGAATTGAAGTACAGTTTTACAGACGCGGCGCCACCGAGCCGGCAGAACTACTATCGTCTTAAAATGATCGATCTCGACGGTACTTTTGCTTATAGTAATATCGCAGTGGTAAGAAATAACGAAAGTATCGTATACACCTTCCCGAATCCGACATCGGGTCTCATCCGGCTTACGCAGGCCGGACTCGTAAACGCCGGAAAAATTGAGCTGATCAACATGGAAGGGAAGGTGGTATACAAAGCCAACGGCATGACGGCGGAGGGGATCAACGTAAAAGGATTGGTGGCCAAAGGCGTGTATCTCCTTAAGGTATACCAGTCCGACGGAATACAGTCGTCCTATAAGGTGATGCTTACAGACTAGCCTTACGCTGCTTCAGGCTCGGGTTTGCCTGAACGATACGCAAAGCACACCGGTCAAAGCCGACCGGCGTGCTTTGCTTTTTACCGGTAGCCGTTTTTCAGGAAAGCCGGCCGGTTGTGCTGGGGAAGCCGTTCGAAACAGGGCCGGATGATATCGGCCGCATTGCGCGCCAGGATGCGTTCCTTGGCGGCTTGCGGTAAGTCGGAAAAAATGACCCATCCCAGTTGTTGCCTCGGATCGCGCATCGGGAGGTCGGAGCCATATACCACGCGTGATTCGCCTGCTCCGGCTACAAGGTACTCAATGATCCCGCCGGTTACGGAGGTAAAGGTAATTTCGGCGTAAACATTGGGATGTTTCTTCATCATCTCAATAGCCAGGTCGGCCATGCGGTAATTACTGCCGGTATGTGCTACCACCCAGCGTACCCGCGGGTACCTGGCAGCGAGTGAATCTACTTCGAGCAGGTCGGCCCGTGAAGGATGGATCAGCGCATAAAACTGGTGCTGGTTGCCGAACTCCCACCATTTGTCGTACACCGCATTATGGTATTCCACACCGAAGAACAGGTAAGGTTTCATACCGATAAAACGGGGGTCGGCATATACCTTCCGGATCTGCTGTTCCATTTCCTGCTGGCTGTAATGGGTCGGGTCAAAGGTTGCGAGTCCCCAGAATCCGCCAGGAGAAAGATCCAGCGCGTTGCGGGTGGTTTCGTTCCCGGCTTCCGAAACAAAGCTCTGGATCCCGTTCCAGCTCATGAGGCCGCCGCCCTGGTACCCCAGGTGGCTGACGGCCTTGAAGACGCCTTTCGGGTCTCCGTTTTGCATGCGGTAATGCCGTCCTACGCCGAACACGCCGGTGTCCAGGATGTGCATGTGCATGTCTACGATCGGCACCGCGGGCGCGGTTCCCCGGCGGACAGCTGCCATCAGCGCATCCTCGTTTTTGTTTTCCCGGGCTTTCGGCAGCCCGTCCAGCTTCAGCAGCCGGGCCAGGTTTCCTCCGGCTATTTTCTGCCGGGTTGCGGCGTCGGTCCGGGCCAGGTCGACGAAAGTCCGGTGCGCGCCTACCGCCATGGCGGGGGCGTTTGATGCAAAAAGCAATTGGTCGGCCAGCCCTTTGCCGGCCAGGTATTCGAGCCCCTCGTTGATCTGGAACGTTTCAAAGCTGATGTGCAGGTTCTTTCTGCGGGCCATCAAAGGAAGCACAAAGCGCTGCTCACCGTAGGTAGCGCTGGTGAGCAGTAGCGGGACTTCCGGGTAGCGGCCGAGAAACTCATCCACGTCAGACCAGGTGCCCAGCTCGCGGGCCTGGGTAATAACCAGCATTTTCTGCTCCGAAATCCAGCGGAACAGGGCCTCGCTGTCGGGCGATTTCCAGTCCCAGGAGTTGGACTGCGGGTAGATGCTGAATGCGCGGACATTATGCTGTTTCACCAGACCGGCCAGTTCTGCCGGAGCCGGGTATTCACCGGAATGATGCGGCATCACGTTCCAGATGGCATGCAAGTGGGGGTATGGCTTCAGCATGCTGCTCAGTTCCAGGTTGGAGTGATGCAGGTCGTAATTGGTAGAAAGCGTATAGGCTACCAGCGCCCCGGAAATGGAGCAGCGGTCCATTTCCTTGAGAAGGTCTTCCAGCCGCCACCGGTTGGCGGGGTGTATCACCTTTTCCGGACCGATCCGTGTATAAGCATCCAGGTAAATAAGGGGGGCTTGCTCGGTGAAGCTGCCGGCCTGTGCGTGAGCAAGGGTGATGAGCCCGGCCGCGCCTGCTGCACCGGTTTTCAGAAATTGCCTTCTCGAAAAAAACTGAGTCACGTAGTCGTAGAATATCGGTTGATGGATCATGACGCCCCGGGTACGTGCGTCTCTCTTCAGACGGGGCGGGTTTTGTTCCTGACGGGTCTGTCTAAAAAAAAGCCACCTGCCGGGCCCGGATACTCATCTATTTGATTAGTTTTGGCCCCTGAACCCCGACGTTTGTGATATGCCGCCCCGGCGATTTTTTTCATGGTTGACAGGATGGTTGTTTCTGTGGCTGCCCCTTGCGGTTTCCGGGGAAGGCGCGCCGTTACCGCTCAATGCCGGGAAAATCCGCCGGGCAAAGGAAGCTGAACAGCAGGCGCTCCGTAATAAGGATTCGCTGCAACTTGCCGAGGCGTACTACCTTTATGGAAAGGCGTATACCTTCGCCGGGGACCATACCCTTTCGCACCGTTATTTTCTCCGGGCGCTGGCCATCCTTGAACCACGCGGCGATTCGTATGAACTGGGGCGTTTGTACTGCCGACTTGCCGAATACCCGGTTTATTTGAAAAACAGCCATGAAATGCAGTACGCCCGAATGGCCACCGATGTTTTTAAGCGGATAGGTTCGCTGACGGGACTGACGACTTCCTACAGCCTTCTGGGGCAGGGATATGAGAAAGAGGCCAGGGAAAAAGGCAACAAAGCCTTTGCCGACAGTGCGCTGAGCTATTTCGCGGCAGTGGAAAAAATCGGCATCCGGTTGAAAGATACGGCGGCGATTGCGCAGGCGAACCTGCTGTTTGCCGAGTTTTACGGGAATTCTAACCCGCGCTGTATTCCTTATCTCGAAAAAGCGCTCACTTTATTTTCTGCAAAAGAAAACCGGAGACCGGTGGTCAATACGATGATCATTCTCGGGGATGCCTATTGTGTGGCGGGACAACTCCAGCGGGGCTACGCGCTGCTGATGCGCGCCAAACAGCTTTGCGAGGAAAAGGGAATGGATGACTATCAGTTGGCGCTCACGCTAGACGGCGCCCTGGTGCGGTACTATGAGAAAGCCGGAATGTGGAAAGAAGCATTTGCCTATCACAAAAGACTCTCACTAAATGAAAAAGCCCGTTTTGTCAGAGAGCGGGACGGGGCCTTTCTGAGACTTCAGACCGAATATGAAACGGGAAAGAAGGAGGCGCTTGTAAAAGCGCAGAAACGGGAACTCGGCCTCAACCGGAAGCTGATGAAGGTACAGCGGGACGTGATCGTGTCGGTAGCGATGCTTTTTGTCCTGGCGGTGGGGGTCAGCATTCTCTTTTTCCGGTTATCCCGTAAAAACCACCGCATGAGCGAGAAAAACGGGCAGTTGGTGAAGGAACAGAATCACCGGTTAAAAAATAACCTGCAGATGATCTCAAGCCTGCTGAACCTTCAGGCGCGGGCGTTATCGGATACGGATGCCAGGAAAGCCGTGCAGGAAAGCCGCTTGCGCGTACAGTCTATGGCGATTATCCAGCGGGCACTTTATGACAATACCCGCCCGGAGCATGTGGATCTGTCGGTATTTATCCCGGAGCTGACCGAAGGGGTTTTGTTTGCCTGCGGGTACGCGGATGCCCGGCAGGTATACGAGGTAGCGCCTGTGTTACTGGATGCCGACCGGATTACCTCCCTGGGATTCCTGCTGACGGAGCTGGTTATGAATGCCTGTAAGTATGCCTTCCCGGATAACCCGGAACCTGTGCTGACGGTAAATTGCCTGGAAACGGAGGGGATGATCCGCTTTACGGTTGCAGACAACGGCCCCGGTTTTGAGGGCCTGAAAGCCGGCCGGGAAACCGGCTCTTTCGGGATGCGGCTTGTGGAATTGCAGGTAAACCAGCTTTACGGGACCCATCGTTTTACCCGCGATAAGGGTACTGTGTTTACCCTTGAGTTCAAAAAATAACGGCGCGAATGGAGCCCATCAAAATACTTATTATTGAAGATAACCTCATGACCGCGGCCGATATCCGGGGATACATGGAGGATGCGGGGCATACGGTGACGGGCGTTGCGCGCAACCAGAAAGAAGCGGTACGGTTGGTAAAAAACGACCCGCCGGACCTGTTGATCGCCGATATTACGCTGGGGGAAGTCGAAGACGGGGGGATAAAGGCCGTAAAGGAAATCCTTGATCAGCACTGGGCGCCAGTTATTTACCTGACTGCGCGTACGGATGACGAGATGGTTAACAAGGGGGCGGAAACGGCGCCGTCAGCCTATCTGTTTAAACCGTTCAGGGCCGAAGAGCTGGCCATACAGGTGCGGCTTGCCTATGAGAATTTTACCGGCAGACCTGAACCCTCACGAGGGGAAACAATAGGGGAAGACAGTTTTTATTTCCCTTTCAAAACCGGGCATTTGCGTGTAAAAACCGATGAAATCCTTTTTCTGAAGGCGCTTGGGTATTGCACGGAGCTACACCTTGTCCGGCAGAAGGCGCCGCAGGTGATCGGGACAAACCTCGGGAAGCTGGAAAGATATTTTACAAAGCCCAATTTTATTCGTTTGTCCAAATCGTTGTTTATTAACCTCGATCACCTGAGACAAATTGAACGGGACTGCATTTATATGGGTGATGACCGCGTGGAAGTGAAAATTTCGGAGGCTAACCGCAGGGGACTAATGAAAAAGCTGCAGATTGTCCGTACCAGAAAGTCGCCCGGCGCCAGCTAGCGGTGGGTAGGCCGTGTTTGGTTACCAATCCCTTACAAGGCTTTCATCGTCCAGCTATGAATTGTTACGCCCGCACCGCCCAGGCGCACATTTTTAAGGACGTTCGGGAGTCCACCGGGAAGAACGGGCTGCTCGGTCGGATCCGACTTGAATACCAGCGGTTTTGCCGCTTCATCTATAAACAGCTGAAGCTCGTATTCGAAGCGGCCCGATACCTGGCGTTGCCTCACGACTGTTTTAATCCGGTGCTTCTTCCCGTCAAATAAATCGACGTCTTTCTCTCCATCGAAGAAAAGACCGTCCAGTTCATACGAGAATTGGTACAAATCAACACCAATCCGAAATCCCAGGTCGTTCTGTGAATCGAAATCGCCTCCCAGTCGTATGCCCGCATTCGGCGCATATTCATCGGTAAGGGTGAAGCTGTATTCAGATTCAAAGCCGTTTTGTATATAGAAATTGTCGCGTAAGGCAATGCTTCCTCCTTCTTCGCCGGGAACCAGGTTCGATCCCGCCACTTTCATTTCGTTCAGGGCAAAATCAGGTGTCAGCCGGCTGAAATCGGCGATTGAGATATGGGTCAGCATTTTCTTGTTCTCGGCGTTGCGGGCTCTGCCTGCGTAACCCGCGTCGCCGGTCAATGCCACATCTTCAATACAGCTTTCCAGCGCCTGCGGGTCGGTAACACCGGCATTTTCGCATACCGTCCTGGCTTTTACCCGCTGCTCGCCTGTAATCGTGATCTGCTTCCTGGGGTATGAGGTGTCGGTGTAGGTAGCAGTGCTGGTGCCGGTGGCGTAAGTAAAGAGAGAATTGGCCTGGGTAATCCGCCAGCCCGGGGCGTACCGTTTGTACAAATCGTCATAGGATTCACCTACTACCTGCCCTCCGGCAGTCATGAGGTCATTTTGGGCGTTTCCGTCGAAATTGCCCTGTAACCCACACAATTTTCCTTTCCGGCCGGGGTTCGGCCATATATAGTAATCGAGGTCGCCAGGGTAGAGCTGGACTTCGACCAGATCGCCGGCCGGCGTTTTTACGGATACCAGCGCGCCTGCCAGGTTGACGCTGCCGCCATCCCGCAGCCTTTCGCCGGTGGCTTTGATGGTCGTGAGCTGGTCGTTGATGTAAATTTTTTTATCCGCGAGCACACTCACTTTGTCGCTGCCGGTGTGGATCGCAATGGCCGTATTGAAGGATGCAACGCCGTCGTTGTTTTTGCTTTTGATCTCCTGCTGGCGTACCTGTACCTCGAACCTGTCACCGGAGACCGTGGACTTGGCGGCAATAAATTCCCCGGTAGCCATAAAGCCGAATTTTTTTCCGTCAAAAGTGGTCAGATGCGGATCGCCGACTCCTTTTCCTACCACCGCCGCTTCTACCTCCGCGGAGCCCTGACCGGGTTGTTCAGGAGTAAATTCCATCACCTGGCCGCGGTGTACAATTCCCAGCTCATTCTCGGCGAAAGCCTGGTAGTAAACCTTCTCCCTGCTCTGGAAGGTAAAGGACATGTCGAAAGGATGGGGGGCCTTCAATCCTCCCGGCATGTCGCTTACATTTTTGATCAGCGACGTTGTGCTGACCATCCTGGACGGATCACTTCCGACGAGGAAACCGAACCGTACGATATTCTCGCTGTTCAGGAAATTGATCCTGCCCTGAAGTGTAGCCGAGGATGCGGTAATGTTTTTCGCCCCTATAGTTTCCACCAGCTCCTCGCAGAACGCGAGGGTACTGCCGTCATATTTTATACAGAATTCGTAGTAGTCCTTGTGAAAGAGGATGCCATTGGCGACGTGGACCGTATTTACCACGGTCCCCACTTTGGAGAAAGCGTCCAGGCGCTTTACTGCTTTACTCACTTTATCGAGGTAAGCCAGCCATTTCTTGTCGATCACGGTTGCTGCCGCCTGTTCGACGTAGCACTTTCCGCTTTGGGACATGAGGTCCTGGACCGTTTCGTTCAGAACCCCCACTACGGTCTTCAGATCCAGATTTCCCGCTTTTGTCAACAGTTTTTTCAGTCCTTCGTCCGCAATCTTCCCCGCCGCTGTCTGGTAGCAGCCTGATTTAAGGAATCTCTGAAAGAACCGGATGTCGGTCATTCCAATCAGTTCCTCCATGGTAAGGGCCAGGGTCTGCAGGGTCGCTGCCGCTGCCAGGTCCTTTGCACGATCGGAAGCAAGGGGATTGGCTACCTTTACCCTGTATTTTCCTGCGGTTTTGAACTCGAAAAATACCTCTTCGGGAAATTGGTTCTGGAAAAACTTATTGCAAAAGGCCGGTACTTCCTTTGTGCCGAAGTTGTCATTGCATTCTCCGAAATTGGTGATGTAGGTGAAGGTATCCGAAAACAAATCTTGTATGGAAGTATTCGCGGTCCGGAGCTGCCCCAGATCCAGCGGCCCGGTATATGGACGGTCGTTTTCATCATAGGTGCGGGCCATGTAGGTAATCCCGGAGCGTTTGTTTTTTAACCCCAGTTTGTTTCCCCCGACAATCCGTTTTTCTATTACATCGTTATCGGAAATCAGCCCGGAAGTACGTAACGTACCTTGTTTCCCGTCTTTAACGCCCAGGCGATGAATGGCATTGAGGGCGCCGAGCAGCTCTTCATTGCCCGGATCAAGCGGAGACTTCCCGGCGCTTACAGCCGTGCTGATCTTTTTTACGAGCTCCGGGTACTTGGGCTGCTTCTGATATTCCACGAGCAGCCTTTTTCTTGTTTCGATGTCCAGTGAAGCCACCACCGGGTTGAGCATCACCATGGCGTCGGCGGTTGAAGCGGCGTCCATGCGGATATTGGTCTGCCCCGGGAATTGTAAGGCCAACAACAGGATATTGCGCTTTGTGTCGCCCAGATAGAGCTGACGGTAAGTATCCAGGTCAGCTTCGGGCATGCTGAACTGGTTATTTTTAAGGTTGAATTCGCCAAAACTTGTTACTACGGTGAGGCCTTCTGCGCTTATGCCGTCCGGGAGTACAATCTGGCCCGTCACGTTCCCCGATGGCACAGGAGGCTTGTCCCGGGCCGGATCGTCTTTTTTACAGGCCAGTGGCAGCAACAGAAACATCATGAAACTGGAAATGGAGATCAGTTTCTTCATTCGCGTAGTCTTGGGGCGCTTAAGGGAAATCGGTGCGTCAGATTAACTTCTGCGCTTTAAATACGCCGTTTTTCAGCGCTTTGGTTTTGGAGGAACTCTTTGTTTTCAGCGTTACGTCGAGCTTACCGGCAATGTTTTCGCCGTCGAAGCTGGTGACTTCGAGGGTTCCTGTAGTGGAGATCCACTCCGGTATGTTGCTCCCCGAGATTTCAGCCTCCGTTTTGTAGGTCACCAGTACTTCTCCTTTCTGCACGGTGTAGGTGGATTTTCCGGGCTGGAAGTCGGGGATAGTAATCGTCAGTGCATCTGCTGTAAGGACTGAAGCCGCTTTCAGGTAAGGCATTTCCATTTCTCTTTTTCCATTCGCTTCCGGGAAATACCTGAACCCGGCCGAAGTCATTTCCGTTTTCTTGCCGTCGATGTCGACCGTCAGGTCCACGCGATCAGCCTGGTCGGTCTTTTTTTCGATCATCTTGTCGCAGGAGGTCACCGAAATGGCAATAAAAAGTAAGAAAAGGTGTCCGAGTGTAGTTAATTTAGATACGCTCATAAATAAAGGTGGTCTTTAAAAATTGCAGATAGCTGGTGTTGTAGAATAGTGATATGGGCTTCGCCCTTTCCGGGTCCGGAGGCTTTGAATTTTAAAGCGTTTATTTCGGCAGTGGGTTTTTTGGACACAGATAACGGCTGCAAAGTAGCGACGCGGTGTTTTACCGTTCAAGCGGTATCCAATGAACCGGGAGGATTTTCTAACCAACCTTGCTTTTTTTCT
Organism: Ravibacter arvi; assembly: GCF_039540405.1. Taxonomy (NCBI): domain Bacteria; kingdom Pseudomonadati; phylum Bacteroidota; class Cytophagia; order Cytophagales; family Spirosomataceae; genus Ravibacter; species Ravibacter arvi. Next base: position 76,880 of record NZ_BAABEY010000021.1, on the reverse strand, counting down.
AATGTGCGGCGGGTCGTTCCAGGAAAGAAGTTTTTTGCGAAAACCCCTTGGGGTAGAGATGACAAATAGATGTTGTCAATAGAAGTCAATGGTAGCCGGAGGCTACCACCCGGACGGTCATCCTGAAGCGGAGCGCAGCGGAGTCGAAGGATCTCCTGTTGCAAGAAAAAAGCCCTCTGAAAGGGATTGGGTGCAGGGACCGCGAGATCCCTCCACTGCGGTCGGGATGACCCTCCGGTTGGAGCGGCTTCAAACCTGTTGTTGTCAATGGTAGCGCATCTGCCGGATGGTCATCCTGAATGGAACGCAGTGGAACTGAAGGATCTCCTGTTGGTAGAAAAAAGTCTTCTGAAAGGGATTGGGTGCAGGGAGCGGGAGATCCCTCCGCTACGGTCGGGATGACCCTCCGGTGGGAGCGCCTTCAAACCTGTTGTTGCCAATGGTAGCGCATCTGCCGGATGGTCATCCTGAAGCGGAGCGCAGCGGAGTCGAAGGATCTCCTGTTGTTATAAAAAGTCCTCTGAAAGGGATTGGGTACCGGGAGCGGGAGATCCCTCCACTGCGGTCGGGATGACCGTCCGGTTGGAGCGGCGCCAAACCTGTTGTTGTCAATGGTAGCGCATCTGCCGGATGGTCATCCTGAATGGAACGCAGTGGAACTGAAGGATCTCCTTGTTTATTGCAAAAGAAGTCTGAAATTTGATATGCGTCTTTTTTTTCCTACCTTAACCATCCGGCTATTTTGCTGAATGCAGCAATCCGATCACACGCTTATGACCGTTTCAAGATTCATATACAGCTTTCTGGCGGTGTCGGCCGCTTTTGTGACCGTACTTACGGCTTGCCAACGAGGCAACTCCGTTGACCCCGACTGCAAGGAGCAGCCCAGGAATGACAGCGGCTGCTACGCGGTTTATGAACCGGTTTGCGGATGTAATGGTAAAACGTATAGCAATGACTGCGAAGCGCTCGCTCATGGAATTGCTTCCTATCGGCAGGGAGCATGCGGCGATTCCAGGTGAGCTGCTCTTCCCTGGCTATTTGCGGTAATCATAAACTTCCTTTAAATGAAGCGCTTTCCGGGCCTGTTCGGAAGGGCGGGGCGTAAAATCGCGCGGTTCATAATAGGTAGCCTTGTCCCAGATTAGGTCTTCCCCGGTCATACGCGGGTCATTTGTCTTTTTCAGGTAGGCCGTAAGCTGCCGGTTAAGCGAGTTCTTTGTTTTGCGGTACCGGCTGTCCTGCGCCAGGTTGACCGTTTGGTCGGGATCGTTCCGCAGGTCGTACAGCTCCTCTGCAGGGCGTTTGTCAAAGGCCATATGGAACAGCGGCGCCACTTTCGGATCGTCCCGGTGTTCCAGCATATACAGTTTCGTCGGCGCGGCGTAATGCAGCATGTGAGCGTCTACATCGCCGAATAGGGGCGGGTCACCTGCCGGCCAGCGGTCGGGTTCCATATTCCGGATAAAAAGAAAATCGTGGGTACGGATCGCCCTTCCGGGATAACCCAGTCCGTGCTGCCGGACAAACGCATGGCGTTCACGGGCCATTACCGTAAAATTCCGTGTTTTGTCAAGTCGCCCGCTCTGCGGGGCACTCAGCAACGGTACCAGGCTCCGGGCAGTATAGGAAACAGGAACGGGAACGCCGGCCAGCTCCAGCAGGGTAGGAGCGACGTCGTTCAGGCTGATGATATCCTCCACGGTACGTCCTGAGCGGACCAGCCCGGCCCAGGAAATAATGAGTGGGACCCGCGTTCCGAAGTCGTAGAGATTGGCCAATCCCCGCGGCATCTGCCAGCCGTTGTCGCTGCAGATAATGATAACGGTATTCTCAAACTCGCCGCTTTTTTTCAACTCTTCCAGCAGGCGCCCGGTTTCCTGGTCGAAGTACTGGATGGCGGCGTAATAATCGCCGATATCTCCTTTGGTCGCCGCTACGTCCGGTAAATAGGAAGGAACCCTGATAGCGGAGGAATCGATGCCCGCGCGTGTCCCTGAGCCGACCTGGTAAGGCCGGTGCGGGTGTTTGCTGCTGAACCAGTAGGTCCAGGGTTTTTTGCCTTCCGTTTTATTGCCGGCCAGGAACGAAGCAAAACTTTTATAGAAATCGCCGCCAGGGTTCCGCTTGCGGCCCGATGCTTCTACATTGCCCGGTCCCCAGCCTTTTCCTTCATAGCCTACGCGGTAACCGGCCTCTTCCAGCAGGTCGGGATAGGTCTTGAATTCCAGGGGCAATGTTCCCCAGAGATTGGCGCCTTCCCCGAGTCGGTATATTTCCTGTCCGGTCAATAGCGCTGCCCGGGCGGGGGTACACGAAGGTGAAGAACAGAACGCATGTGTAAACCTGACGCCGCTTTGCGCGACTTCATCAATATGAGGGGTCCTAACAACAGGGTCCCCGTAGGCGCCCAAATGGTTCCACGACTGGTTATCGGACATGATAATGAGAAAATTGGGGCGTGATTTTTCCTTTTCGCCCCAACCACACGCTGCGAGCACGCTGAACAGAAATACCGGCGACAACAGGATGATTTTCAAGATGGAAAGGCGCTTTCCGGATAATGGCGTGCGAAGGAATGCGTACATGGTGCAGAAGCAGGTTATTTGCGCTAAAAGTAGGATTTGTTTTTTACAGTTAAAAAATAATCTCCTTCACATTTTACGCCCGGGTGCCGGATTTTTTCCAGGATACCACCCTGTATTTTGAATACCGGGATTAAACACCGCAGCTTTCGGATTTTCTACGGCCCGAATGTGCGCTAAATTGCCGGGGAATTAAGCTACCGACATGAAAAACATTGATAAGAGGCTATCGGAACGGAATTGGCGGAACATCGCAAGGGAACTGCATGATCAGGGCTTTGTGGTTGTCCGAAACGTACTCGACAAAGAGGAATGCGATGCGTTGATCGCCGGATACGAGGTGGACGATACCTACCGGAAAACGATTGACATGGAGCGCTATCGTTTCGGTTCAGGCGAATACAAGTACTTCCGGTACCCCCTGCCGCAGCTCATTTCGGACCTGCGCGAGCAGCTATATCCGCGAATTGTACCCGTGGCGAACTTGTGGATGCAGGAACTGGGTATCGACACGGAGTTCCCGGCAACCCATACGGAGATGAAAGCACTCTGCGCGGCGCATGGACAGGAAAAACCGACGGTTCTTATCCTCAAATACGGGGCGGGCGGTTACAATACCCTGCACCAGGACTTGTACGGTGATGTATACTTCCCGATTCAGATGGTTTTTATGCTCGACCAGGCAGACGAAGACTATACCGGGGGAGAGTTTGTAATAACGGAACAAATTCCCCACGCACAATCCAAAGCAAACGTGCTGAAGCCTGACCGAGGTGATCTGGTGATTTTTACTACCAATTTCCGCCCGGTAAAAGGGACGAGGGGTTACTACCGCGTGGTCATGAAACATGGTGTGGCAACGGTACACAGCGGCGGGCGGCATACACTCGGCATTATTTTTCATGACGCCAAATCGTAAGGACATCATACACCATACAGACCTCGGGCAGGACGCAGATGAAAGGAGCAAGGCCGTGCGCGCTTTGATCCGAAAAGGACAAATTACTCTTGGCGGCTATAAAAAAGGAAAGATCTACGGTCTGCTCCACTGTGCCGCCGGCAAACGGATGAAACCGGAAAACCGGGTTTTCTTTCAGGATGAGACGGAGGCATTGGCAAGAGGGTACCGGCCCTGCGGACATTGTTTAAGGGAAAAATACCGGAGCTGGAAAGCTGAAGGACGGTCAAGCCCTTAGCCTGGTGGAGTTAAGGCGGGTGTGATATACCGTAATCCGGCTGCGCGCCTGTGAATCCACTCAAGTAAACTTGATTTTATTCAAGGCGAAAAAGGTCATTTTCATGACTAACCAGTCATGTATTTCTTAGGTGCGTGACCCCGGCAACGAATTCACGAATGAAAATAGCCTATTTGTGAATTCTGTACAACAAAGTTACAGATGGCTGATAATGGAACGCATGGCTTCTATTGAATGGGTATCCAAAGATGAGCCTTCGACAGGCTCAGGCACCATCCGGATGGCGCCGTCCGGCTGGTGCCGTCCGGATGGCGCCTGAGCTCGTCGAAGGCTGCCTACCGGAGGCTGCCATCCAGATGGCGGGTGAGCCCGTCGAACCCCTTTAACACAATCTGCCGGATGTCTGATCCTCAACCAGGTCAAAACCTAAGCGTTGTTTATTTAAATCAAAGCACCAAACGTGCTTCAATGGAATCCGTGGCTTTAAAAACCGGGTAGAAAGGTACACATTGTATTAAACGACAGAAGCGGTTAAGGGAAAACCTTTCTCCCGCCAATTTTATTCACCCGACAGGAAAATTAACGCCGTTCGGGCTTTTACCTACGTTACCTGTTTTTGAAAGATGAAGAACCCGATGCACAGACTGAGAAAAGACCTGTTTGTATTGCTTTTGTTGCTGATGACGGCGCTTGACGGGAAATCGCAAACATTTATCCGAGCCGCGCTTTGCGACAACAGGATTAACCCCACAGGCATAGACACCGGGGATCTTTTCTTTTCCTGGGAAATAGAATCCTCTGCATTTGAAGTGACCCAGTCAGGTTATCAACTGGTAATAGCCTCTTCACCGCAAAAGCTTGGTGCAGGTGTTTATGATATTTTGAATACCGGCAGGGTGAACAGCGGTCAAAGTATTCAGGTCCGCTATAAAGGTCAAATCCTTGCACCCGCCCGAACTTTTTTCTGGAAGGTAAGAATTTGGGACAACAACAAAAAGGCAACTGACTGGAGCCGGGACCAACACTTCACTACGGGGATATTTCAGGAAAAGGAGTGGGAGAACGCCCGGTGGATCGGTTGGGAGGAGCTGCCCGATTCGATGCGTGTGGTACCGTTTGTTCACATGCGCATGAAACCCGGAGACTGCCGTATCATGCCTAATGCCGTGTCCCCGCTGTTGCGGAAAGAATTTGCGGTCAATAAGAAAGTCAAAAATGCACTGCTGTTCATCAGTGGCCTTGGTCACTACGAGGCCAGCCTGAACGGGCAGAGGGTCGGTAAATCGTTCCTGGCGCCGGGCTGGACGAGCTACGACAAGACCGTTCTGTACAATACCTACGACGTTACCCGCCAGGTTCGCCGCGGCGCCAACGCCATCGGGGTGGTCCTTGGAAACGGATTTTACAATATTTCCCAGGAGCGGTATGTAAAGGGTTCCGGCGCCTTCGGGAATCCAAAAATGATCGCGATGTTGAAAATCACGTTTTCCGACGGCAGTACGCAGTATGTGATTTCGGACGAAAGCTGGAAAAAGGCACGCTCACCGATTGTTTTCAATACCATCTACGGGGGTGAGGATTACGATGCGCGACTTGAACAGGAAGGCTGGAACAGCGCGGGATTTAACGACAAAAGCTGGGCGCATGCGCTAGCGGTCAAACCGCCGGGCGGCAGGCTGTTGCCGGAAATTGATGATCCGGTATTGTTCCTGGATTCATTGAGCAGTTTCAAAAAAAGTGTGTTGAAAAACGGCGCGACGGTTTACGATTTCGGTCAGAATATTTCAGGGGTACCCAGGATAAAGGTGAAAGGCAAAGCCGGGCAGGTGATCAGGATTACCCCGGCCGAGTTGGTGGGGCCCGATGGCGATGTTAACCAGGCGGACGAGGTCGCACCGCACTATTATACCTATACCCTGAGGGGGAATGGAGAAGAAACCTGGCAGCCCAGGTTTACGTATTTCGCCGTCCGGTATTTAAAACTGGAAGCTGTGGAGGGCGCGGGCATGCCGGAGATTTTGAGCCTGGAATTACTTCATAACCGGAACGCAGCGCCGTCGAACGGGGCCTTTTCCTGTTCCAACAATCTTTTCAACAGGATCTGGTCGATGATCGACTGGGCGGTAAAGAGCAATCTTCAAAGCTATATTACGGACAATCCTCAGCGCGAAAAGCTGAGCTGGCAGGGGGAACAGAATTTCATGCGGACTGCCATTCATTACAATTACGACGTATACAACCTGTACCGGAGCCTGATTCAGAATATGAAAGATGCACAGCACGATAACGGGCTGGTGCCCGATATTGCGCCGGAATACATCAAATTCAGCGGTCCGTTCGTCGATTCACCCGAGTGGGGATCCACTGCGATTCTCGATACCTGGTTCCTGTATGAAAACTATGGCGATACGGCCATGATCGGCAAAACCTACGACATGATGACGCGCTATGCGGACTTTCTTGGTAGCCGCGCCGAATCGGATTTGCTCAATTACGGCCTGGGAGACTGGCTGGACCTGGGAAATGTAACGCCCAAAGGGCTCACCGCAACCGCCTATTATTTCCATTGCACAGACGCTTTAAGCAAAATGGCGGCCCTGACCGGTAGAAACGAAGACGCCCGGAAGTATGCCGACCGGGCGGAGAGGATCAGGAGGGCCTTCAATAAGAAATTCTTTCATCCCGAAACGAAAATTTATGCCACAGGAAGCCAGACGGCCATGGCCATGCCTTTGAGTATGGGGATCGTCGATGACCAATTCAGGGAAGGGGTGTTGCAGAACCTGGTGAGGAATATTCAGACATTGGATTCAAACCGCCTGACCGCCGGAGACGTAGGCCACAAGTTCCTGGTGAGGGCTTTGTATGAAAACGGGCACCCGGAGACACTTTTTGACATGACCCACCGCGACGACGTACCGGTTATGGCTACCTCCTGAAAAAAGGGGCTACGGCGCTCGTTGAAACCTGGGACGGGAAACTGTCTCAAAACCAGCTTGCCATGGGCCATATCCTGGAATGGTTCCACGGCGGTATCCTGGGGATTGGCCAGATGGAAAACTCGGTAGCTTTCAGGCATATCCGGATTCGCCCCCAGGTGGCTGGAGATCTGACAAGCGCCGATGGAAGTTTTCATTCCCCGTACGGATGGATCCGGAGCAACTGGGTAAAATCGGCTGACGGGTTTACCCTGAAGGTTGAAATTCCGGCAAACAGCAAAGCGTCGGTGTACCTGCCGTTGCGCACTTCCTCAAAAATAACGGTAAATGGAAAAGAGATTGACCACACAGTGTCTGCCGACGGACTTGCTACATTCGACCTGGGTTCGGGGAAGTATGTGATAAAAGTCGGGTAACCGCAGACGGCCGCCGGGCGACGGTCACAGGGAACGTATTGTGGACTTTTAGGGCAGGTATTTCTCAGGATGAATCCGGGCGGTCTCGTACTTACTCACTTCATCGCCAGGCAATAGGCCTGCAAACGGGGCGTTATTATGCAAGTGGGGCCTGCAATGGCCATAGTAACTGCCGCCGGAAGTTATTAAGCTTCCTAGCACGGAAATTGCAGCCTCGCGAAGTTGCGGAAGGTACTGCTGCCGACCGTAACCGGTTAGAACACACAATCGTTAAATAGAATACGTTATGAAAAAATCGAAGGAAAAAACTCCGGAAGCATTTCCCCCTCAAAGTCAGGCCAGGCAGCCGGGTATCACCTCGGAAATGGTGCCTACTCCCGATACCGAGCCCCGCTCTTATCCCCAGGGCAAAAAGCTGCACGAAAAAGTCGCGATTATAACCGGCGGTGACAGCGGGATAGGCAAGGCGGTGGCCCTGTTATTTGCAGAGGAAGGGGCAAAGCTGGTAATCGTTTACTACGACGAGCACGCCGATGCGGAGCAAACTGAAAAAGAAATCCGCGCACGTGGAAGCGATGTCCTGTTAATTTCCGGCGATCTTACGCGGGAGGCTTTCAGCACCGAAATCGTGGATAAAACGCTCGAGAAATTCGGAAAGATCGATATTCTGGTGAACAACGCAGCCGTTCAGTTTCCCCAGGCATCGATAACGGACATTACAAGCGAACAACTGAAACTGACGTTTAGCGTTAATTTTTTCGCACCGTTTTATCTTACACGCGCCGCCTTGCCGCATATGAAGCCGGGCGCTAATATTATCAACACGTCGTCGATAACGGCATTTCGCGGGAGCGACCGCCTGATTGACTACTCGGCTACGAAAGGCGCGCTGATTTCATTTACCCGTTCTTTGTCTTCCTCGCTCGCCGAAAAGGGAATCAGGGTGAATGCCGTTGCCCCCGGGCCCATCTGGACGCCCCTAATACCCGCAAGTTTTGATCCGGCTGAGGTAGCGGAATTCGGAACGGATGTTCCCATGGGGCGCGCCGGCCAGCCGATGGAAGTGGCTACTGCCTTCCTTTTTCTTGCTTCCGGGGACGGAGCTTATTTTACAGGACAAACGCTGCATCCCAATGGTGGCGTTGTGGTGAACACCTAAGCAAAAGATCATGAGAGCTATCTGGACAGGCGCGATCGGCTTCGGCCTCGTCAACATACCTGTCAAAATCTACAGCGCTGTACAGGACATCCGTCCTGATTTCGACCTGCTCGAGCGAAAAACACTCGCCCGTATCCGCTACAAAAGGGTAAATGAGGATACCGGTAAGGAAGTGGACTGGTCCGATATTGTGAAAGGGCACTATCTGAAGGATCGCTACGTCGTCCTGGAAGAAGGCGACTTTGAGGCCGCCAGCCCCGAAAAAACTAAAACGATTAATTTGCAGTCTTTCGTTCGGGAGTCGCAAATCGAAAGTGTCTTCTTCGAGTCGCCCTACTATCTGGCTCCCGTAAAAGGAGGGGAAAGGGCCTATTCGCTCCTTTTTGAGGCGCTCCGGAAAACGAAGATGGCCGGGTTGTCTACCTTTGTGATGCGTAACACAGAAAGCCTTGCGCTGATCCGGGCATACGAGGGACTTCTTTTGCTTAACACCCTGCGTTTCCAGGAGCAAATCAGGCCTGCGGCTGAACTTAAAATAAGTATCGCGCCAGTTTCAAGGCCTGAGATGGAAATGGCGGTCCAATTGGTGAAACGACATAGCGCAAACTTCGATATCCGGAACTACAAAGATGAATACAGCAAGGAGCTGAACAAGCTTATTAAGGAAAAAGCACGCGGGAAGCATCCCACTATTCGTAAGCTGAAAGCAGCCCCGCGCAAGTCTGATGATCTTCTTGAACAGTTGAAGGCCAGTCTGGCCTGATAAACCCTTTGTGTTATGGCACTCAATGAATACCGCAGAAAACGTGACTTCAAAAAAACGCCGGAACCCGATAGCGGTGAGACAAGCGGCGAAGCGCTCCTGTTTGTCGTCCAGAAACACCATGCATCCAGGCTCCACTACGATTTCCGGCTGGAGCTGAACGGTGTGCTCAAAAGCTGGGCGGTGCCCAAAGGGCCCTCTCTTAATCCTGAAGACAAACGCCTGGCTGTAGAGGTAGAAGATCACCCGTTTGATTACAAGGACTTTGAAGGCATAATTCCGGAGGGTAATTATGGCGCCGGAACGGTCATAGTCTGGGATCAGGGAAGCTACGAAGCATTGGAGGGTGGTACTAAAAAAGAAATGGAGAAGCGTCTCTCCGAACAGTGGAAAGACGGCTCGATGAAATTCAGGCTGAAAGGAAAAAAGCTGAAAGGGGAGTTCGCCCTCGTCCGCATGAAGGGGAACGAGGACAATGCCTGGCTGCTTATCAAACACAACGACCGGTTTGCAACCGCGAAGGAGATAATTACCAGGGACAAATCGGTGGTATCCGGTAAAACGCTGGAACAGGTGGCCGGTACGAAGCGGACGCCCGGCAGGATTCGGAAAAGCGATCCGCCCCGAAAAACCGAAAAAAAAAAGATAAGGATAGCCTGACAGGCCAGGTCCCGGGCTTGGAAGAAATCATGCAAAAAGCGGCGAAGGCACCGATGCCCGCTTTCGTATCGCCCATGCTGGCAACTTTGGTGGATGCCCCGTTCGACAGGCCCGGGTGGGTTTTTGAAGTCAAATGGGACGGGTACCGGGCCATAGCGCATTGCAGCGGCACGGAAGTCGCTTTACAGTCCCGCAATGGTAAATCGTTTGATGAAAGGTTTTACCCGGTTACGTACGCTCTGAAAAATTGGGGAATAAATGCCGTTTTCGACGGCGAAATTGTCACAATAAATGAAAAAGGCATCCCCGGGTTTGCCTTGTTGCAAAACTGGAAGTCGGAGGCGGATGGGCGGCTTTTCTACTATGTTTTTGATGTGCTCTGGCACGACGGCAGGGATTTGACAGCTCTGCCGCTTACCTGGCGCCGCAAAGTTTTAGCGGCTTTGGTGCCGGCGGACGACCCCGTAGTCAGGGTCGGCCATAGCGCCGAATCCGACGGGCTTGCCTTTTTTGATGCTGCGGTCAGGCTGGGTCTGGAAGGGATTGTCGCCAAGCGCTCCGACAGCCGGTATGTGGCCGGGCAGCGTTCTGCCGACTGGCTTAAAATGAAATCAAAGCAGCGGCAAGAGGTTGTAATAGGCGGGTATTTTTTGCTGGATGGTACTTCGCGCCCGTTCAGTTCGCTGCTTTTGGGTGTCTACGAGAACAACAAGTTGCGATATGCCGGAAAAGTAGGTACCGGGTTTGATGAAAAGGAGCAGCAAAAAATGCTCCGGCTTTTTTCTGCTTACGAGCGGAAAACAAGTCCATTTACCGGGCCGGTAGGTAGCCGCAGCAATGTTCCGTATTACGCGGTTCCGGCAAAATCACAAACCGTGTGGCTGGAACCGGAGCTCGTATGCGAAATCTCTTATTCGGAGATAACTACTGAAGGACTCTTCAGGCACCCGGTTTTTATTGCGTTGAGAGAGGACAAAAATGCAGAACAAGTCATGAAAGAAAAAGCACGCAAGGCAGAAGAAGTCTTAAGTACAGCACCCCGGCCCACCGGACGCGCTGCCAAAGAATCCAAACCGGCGACCTTCCCTGAAACTAAGGTCGTAAACGGCATCCGGCTGGAGTTTTCCAACCTTAAAAAGGTGTTATGGCCTGATGACGGTTATACCAAGGGCGATATGCTCATGTACTATTCCACGGTGGCGCGGTACATACTGCCCTACCTGAAGAACAGGCCTCAATCGCTTAACCGGTATCCCAATGGGATCAAAGGGGGAAGTTTCTATCAAAAGGACGTTACCGGGAAAGTACCGGACTGGGTAGAGAAATTTCCCTACAAGACACCCGAGGACAGGAAGCAAAAACATTATATGCTTTGTAATAACGAAGCAGCCCTGCTTTTGATGGCCAACCTCGGCGCGATAGAAATGAATCCCTGGAGCAGTACCATTCAAAAGCCGGATTATCCGACCTGGTGCATATTTGACCTGGACCCGGACGAAGGCAATAGCTTTGACCAGGTTATCGAGGTGGCCGCGGCTATCAATGATTTTCTTACGGATATAAAAATTCCTTCGCGCTGTAAAACCTCCGGTTCGACCGGAATACACATCTACGTTCCGCTGGGCGCCCGGTATACTTACGATCAGTCGCAACTGTTTGCCCGGTGGGTGGCTACGGAGGTAGACAAGCAGTTTACATTTACAAGCGTAGAGCGGATGACCGATAAACGGACCGGCAAGATATACATTGACTTTCTCCAAAATCGTCCCGCTGCGACGCTGGCGGCCCCTTATTCCCTGCGGCCGAAACCCGGCGCGACTGTTTCGATGCCTTTGTATTGGGAGGAAGTAAAGCCCGGCCTTAAAATGACCGATTTTACGATTTCAAATGCGGAAGAACGTGTCAGATCGGAAGGTGACCTTTTTAAGCCGGTATTGGGAAAAGGAATTGATCTGAAAAAGATTCTCAGGCAAATCAGTTAACCCGGTCATTCCGGGAAAGAAGTTTTTTGCGGCCGGCCCTGATAACAGAGCCGCGAATTCGAGAGAAGCGGCGCTGGCTGGCTTTGATTTAAATAAACAATCTCTAGGTTTTGACCTGGTTGAGGATCAGACATGCTGCAGATTGTGTTAAAGGGGTTCGACGGGCTCACCCGCCATCCGGATGGCAGCCTCCGGTAGGCAGCCTTCGACGAGCTCAGGCGCCATCCGGCAGGTAGCCTTCGACGAGCTCAGGCGCCATCCGGCAGGTAGCCTTCGACGAGCTCAGGCGCCATCCGGATGGCAGCCTCCGGATGGCGCCTGAGCCTGTCGAAGGCTTATCTTTGGATACCCATTCAATAGAAGCCATGCGTTCAATTATCAGCCATCTATAAGTTTGTTGTACAGAATTCACGAATACAAATCTATTCGTGAATTCGCGGCCTACACTTACCTGAAAGCCTGTGGCAACAGCCGGTTTACTTCATTGATAATTTTTTCTTCTACATCCTCTTTGAATTTGGATGGTTTTTCATAACCGATCATTGCCGTTTCGGCTTCGTAGCCGCCTTCCTTCAATACCCTAAGCGAGGGAATGTAACAGGGCATGTCATTGGCGTAGGCGTTGATCCAGACCCTGTCTTTCCCGATTTGCTTTTTCAGTCGTAACGAATAGTCAACCACCACTTCTCCTGCCAGGAAAATCATCGCCAGGTCCTTCCCGAAGTTCCAGACCTGTATGGGATATGAAATTTTTTCAGGCATTTCGCTTCGGGCCATTTTACCCAGCATCAGGTTGGAATAGTTGCTGGTCCGTCCGCTTCCGCGCGCGTCTTCGGCCAGTTTCATCGGGTCCGGCATACCGGCAAACTCCAGGTCGACGTTAGACAAAACACCTTTCGGAGCCTCGGTTAGCGATTTCAGCTCTGACGATGCGATCAACCTGCTTACTTCACCGGCAATACTTTTGCCCTGTATCCTGGCATTTTCCAGGTCCATTTCCGGATTTTTGGTGTTCATCCTGGGGTTGGAATTCTGGTCGGCGCCGCACCCTACCGACACCATCGCTATGGCCCCATCAGGCAGGCTCTGCTCGATCTGAAGCTGTGCTTCTCCGACCCAGTCGCCGTGTACGACATTATTGAGCGGACCGAGCGTAACCGCATGACAGGCATAGCTGACCAGTACGGCGCGTATCTTACCGTCAGGGTCGGTAATTTTCAGAAGCGGCATAGCATGGTCAACGGGGCCGTTGGGCTTGATATGCTCCCGCCTGTTAACGGCAAACCCTACCTCGCCCTGCCCCCAGGAGACGCGGGCAGGTGCTATTGTCCTGATAGCCTGCAGCGAAACTTCCTTCAGCTTGGGTACCAGCCCTTGCGAATAGAGAGCCACTTCTGCAAGTTCATCCGGCGATAAGGGTTTGTGAAAATGAGAGACGATGCTCCCGATCTGCGGCCCACTGTGCGTATGGGACGCGCAAATGGTGATGTTCTCCGGCCGGACATTCATCTCCCGCGCCAGTTCCTTGCGTACATGCTCGGTAATCCTGCCCGGGATACCCAGCAGGTCTAACGTGATCAGGAGAGAATACCCGTCCTTTGAATTTCCGAAAGCAAGGGCTTTCCCCCATAGTTTGTGGTGCACGCCCGAAAAAGGAAAATCGCGGTCGGAATAACCGGTAAGCCGGATCGGCCTGACGGGCGTGATTTCTATTTTGGCCACGCCGACTTCGATAAGTTTCGGCTTTTTCATGGCCGGTAACCTATCCAGGCTACCAGCCAGGAGAAAGAGAAAGATGATAAGCTTTTTGTGATTTTTCATTCCAATGATGGTTTACGATTGACCAGGTGTCGCCACGGAGGCAATTGATCTTTGTGAAAATGGTTATGGTTGCTTCAGGAAGGCCAGCAAATCGGCCATCTCCTGTACCGGGATAGCAGTTTCCAGGCCCGCCGGCATAATGGTTACCCCAAGCGCCCGCATCGATTCAATGTCCTGTCTGCTGATTATCTCCGGTGCGCTGCCATAGATACTCAGGGCGATGGTAGTAGGGGTTTCGGTACTGATAATCCCCTGCCTGCTTTCGCCGTTTGTCAGCTTGAGCTCCCAAAGGTCAAAACCGTCGGCTATAGACAGTGACGGGTCCAGGATGTCTGTCAACAGTGATTCGGGCCGCCTGTTCCGGATCGTCCCGAGGTCGGGTCCGAAAGCCGTTCCGTAGTTTCCTCCGATCTGGTGACAGACGGAGCAGTTCCTGGCAAAGACCTGCTGTCCGTTCTCTGCATTGCCTTTCCCGCTTAGCGCGCCGCTGTAGCTTGCGATGGCTTTTTTACGCTCCTCTGTTTTGGACTCGTCTTTGAAGATAACCCTGGCCTTTTTTCTCAGCGTATCGTTTGCAAGCGTCATCAGGTAAATCTGGCGGTAAAAGTCGAGCGAAGAAGGGTCGATTACATTATTTTCGAGTGCTTTTATCAATATCCGCGTACGTTCTTCGCCGGCCAGGAACAGGCCGATGGCAGCGTCGCGGAGTTGAGGAGAAAGCTGCTGCCAATTGTCGGTAAGATAGTCAGCTATTTCAGTGCCGCTCATTTCACCTAACACTTTGAGCGCCGCCTTTTGAAGCCCAACCGGTTCTTTCGGCGTCAGGAGCCGGTAAAACACCGGCCGCAGTGCCTGATCCGGGTTGATCGAAAGGAAGGCGAGCGCATGCAGCCTGTCCTCTGTTTTAGCCGAGGGGTTTTCCAGTATTCCCTTGCTGGCGGCAAGCACTTTTTCGGTAGGCCCGCCTTTGGGCAGCCCGGTTATCCTGAGCAGGTTAAGGCTGGCTTCCTGCACGGCCGGGTAGGGGTGGCCGGAGGCGGCTTTTACCAGGATGTCCCGCGTAGAATTATAGTCTTCATGCCTGAAATCAGTGGCCTTGTTGCGGGCCAATCCCGTCAGGATAGCCGATTGCCATCCCCCGGCATGCCGGTCGCGGGCTCCGATCGCTTCTGCGATCAGCGACCTGATCTGATCGTGGCTGCCTGTTTCACCCGGCATCGAAGTAAGTCTTTCAATGAGACGGTGGCAGGCGTCATCGGTAGACGAATAGCGGCGGATGGCTTCTTTTAGAAGAGATTCATAATCAGGTGCTTTGGCTGAAAGGGCTGCGATTTGCATCCAGGAATCGCGAATGTCCCCGAATAGCAGCTTCATACGGGCTTCTCGTGCTTCAGGGGTATCCAGGGCGCCGAGTGTGCACAAAAGCTGGAACCGGACACGGGGATCGGGGTCTTCCCGCAGGGCCAGGAGCGCCTTGGTGATTTCAGCATGCTCCCCTCCCAGAAGTTCCGACAAGACAATACCGTTTTCCCGGAGTTCCGGAACCCGGCTATCCAGCAGTGCGGCTACTGTAGCGGGGGTAAGCGCATTGAGCCCTTCGAGTGTCCAGGCGGCGTGTAATTGTCCCAGCGGCTGACTGTTTTCGGTCGCCAGGGCAGCGAGTTGATCAACCACTGAACGCTCCTGCCGATCTACCAGCAACCGCTGCGCATTTTTTCTGTACCAGACGTTTTTATGGCTCAAATACCTGACCAACTCTTCATTGCCGGATTTTTCCAATTGAAGTCCCTTTGTCCATTCCGGACCGGGTGTTCCGACGGGGGTTATCCGGTAAATGCGTCCTTTGTCTTTGCCGTCATACAGCGCGCCTGATTTCACGATGTCATCTGCCATCCACTCCGGGTGCTCGATATAACGCCGGTGGTAGTCCACCACATAGAGCGCACCGTCAGGCCCGATATAATGGTTGACCGGCCGGAACCAGGCGTCTCTGCTGGCGAGAAATTCTTTTTTCTCCAGGAGCCGCCCGGCTTTAAAGCTCGCTCCGTCGCCTTTGAGCGTGGCGGCATGGACGAGGTTGCTGACAGGTTCGGCAACAAAAGCCACGTGGTCAAACTGTTCCGGAAACAGGCCGCCGCCATACAAGTTGATTCCGCAGGCGGAAGTAAAAACGCCGACATCGGTAAAAATCTGGTGCTCCGCATTTTCGGTAATGGGGTAGACATCCGCAGGCATTCCATACCCCGACAATGTGTGCGTGGCGTTGGCGACCGCCAGATGCGGGTTCCGGGCCAGGTACCGCGCCTGTATTACCTCATGGTAGAGATGATTGGTGTTATTGCCGAAGAATTGCCGGCCCCAGACATCCTGTGCGTTGCTGTACTGGGTGGCGCTGGAGAGCATTTCCAGCTGGTGCCGGTCCGGCCTGAAACGTACGCTCCGACCGTTTGCATTAGGGGGCAGGACGGCGCTTCCGGCCGCACCGGGAAACCGTATTTCCGTCCCGGTATCGCCGAATTCATCCATATAGAGCTTGGATGCCGTGGCCGGTTCGTTGGCTACATAAATCCAGTTGTCCAGCCCGTATTTAGGCGTACTTACTTTGTGCTGCGGGTTAGAAAGAGCAAACCCGGTCAAAAGCGTATCCTTTACGTCGGCACGACCGTCGCCGTCGGTATCTTCAAAATAGAACACGTGCGGCGCATCGGTTACGAGGATCCCTTTTTTCCAGCGCATTACGCCATTGGGAAGTACCAGCTTATCGGTAAAGACCACTGATTTGTCCATCACCCCGTCGCCGTCCTCGTCGCTCAGCAGTTTCACGCTCCCGGAGCCGCTCTTGTCGAGCGGATAGCCATGCATCTCTATCACGTACATTCTTCCGGACTCATCGATTTCCATCGCCACCGGGTCGGCGATGAGGGGCTCGTGGGCCACTACTTCTATCTGGAAGCCCTCCATTAGTTCAAAAGAACGGAGGGCCTCTTCCCGGTTGAAGGGAGCTGCCGGTTGGTCGCGGCACGATGCGAGCAGGAGCAGTGCGGTGAGACAACCGGCAGCGGTAACAGGGTTAAGGGTTCGTTGTGACATAGTCAGGTTATTCATTAAACTTAATCAACATCCCACCAGAGGGGTGTATACATGCTGTCTTTTCCGTTGAGGTATTTGTTCACCGCTTCTGCGACGGCATCCTGGCTGGAGTTGGTAATGGACGTGGGGTACGGAATACGCCTGATGAATCCGCCTTCCGGAATGTCTCCATTGCTGAAGTTCTGTACGACCGGCCAAAGTCTGGGATACCCGGTACGGCGGAATTCCGACCAGGCCTCCTGGCCTTCGGGGAAGAGGGCGATCCATTTTTGGGTGATAATCCGCTCCAGGTTTTTTTCGGTCGTCGCCGCGGCATCCCATTTCACGGTGATGGAAGAAAGCGCTTTTGCATTATTTTTCGGGTTTACAGGATCTACATAATCCAGGGGTAGCCGGGTATTGTTGCTGAGGTAAGCGTCTGCATTTCCAGTACCATAGGCGGTAAAAGAGGCCTGTACACCCTTTTCATAGAAGTCTTTGGCATTTCCGCCCATGTTCCAGCCGAGAAGGGCGCCTTCGGCCCGGAGGAAGAAACTCTCGGCGACATCCATGACTTTGACATAGGGGTTGCCATTGAAATTAACCTGTGAATATTGGAAAAAATTGCCTTTCTCGAAAGAAGCGCCGGATCTGACGCCTTTGAATTTCCCTTTGAAAGCATCGTGCGTGGCCGGCTTTGCCAGCTTGGGCAGGCGGGGGTCTTCAAAACCGGCCATATATGATTCCAGCGATGCGCCGAACCGCGTTTCCTGCCACGCCTCCGTGATGGTTTCGAGGGGGTGAACCGTCCCTGTGCTCATTTCGAACGACTTGTCTGCCGCATCCAGCACTCCCGATTGTACGGCGGCTTCCGCTTCCTGCCTGGCTTTCGACGGGTTTACCTTCGAGATCCGCATGGCCAGTCTCAGGCGCAGTGTGTTGGCCACTTTTACCCAGGCAGCATAGTCCCCGCCATAGCGGGAACGGTCAAATTTTGCGTACCTGATCTTATCGGCATTCGGATTCGCGGTCTCGGCTTCCTTCAGTCTTTCAACCACTTCTTTCAATTCTGTAAAGAAAAGGTCATAGGCCGATTCGACCGAGTCAAAGGTGACATTACTGGAAACTCCGTAAGTAGAATAAGGGATGGGGCCGAAAGTGTCGGCCAGGCGGTGAGCCGCAAAAACCTTAAAGAGCGTGGCCATTGCAAACAGGTCGGGGTATTTCTTGTCGAACTCCCTTTTTTTCATGGACACCCATTGATCCATCACCTTGGTGGAAGGAACGAGCCAGATCTGGTTGTTCCAACTGTCGATCATTGCATACGTATGGTTGTTGCGGTTGTCGGCGTAGGGCGTAGGGAGGTTCATGTAACCGGCATAGCTGTCGGCGTTGAGGTTAAGCTGCATTTCATAACGCCAGGTTTCCATTACGTCGATAATGCCGAGCTGCATACCCGGGAGCTGGAAGCCGCCTTCGTTGGCGTCAATCATAAGGAGCTCGTCTGTAATGAGTTTTTTATCTGCATTGAGATCTTTCAGATCGTCGGTGCAGGCGTTTATCAACAGGCAGATTGCGGTCGCGATAAATAGGTTTATTTTCTTTTTCATGTTGGTTAGGCTTGGGCGTTTAGCTTTCAGATTGGGCCGGTCGGGCTGCTATCGCCGGTTTTTGTCAGCCAGTGTGGTTCTCAGGCTGAATCCGAACGACCGGGTGGAAGGCAGCACAAAGTTGGCGTGCCCCTCGTTCCCGGGTGAGCTGCCCACCCCTATCTCAGGGTCAAACGGTGCTTTTTTGTAAAGGAACAGCAGGTTCCTGGCAATGAATGACAGCGTCAGGTTGCTGAATACCTTGCTGTTTTTTAGCAGGTTGTACCCAACCGAAAGTTCCCTGAGCCTGACATTGGTAGCGCTGAAGAAGTATTCCGAAGCAGCCGGTGTCTGCCCGGCCCCGGTTTGGTTCAGATAGTAGCTTTTGGCATCTACCATTTTCCCGTTCACTTCTACTCCGCCTTTGTCGCGCGCCTCTCCGGTTCTTTCCGAAAGGCCTTTATAATCAAGCCACATTTCAGTACGGTTGAAAATCGCCCCACCCCAGCGACTGTCTACCAGGAGAGAAAGGTGCAGATCTTTGTAGGCGAATGCGTTGTTCAGTCCGGCGATGAGCCACGGATTGGCATTGCCGAGATAAAAGTCCGGATTGGGTGAAATCTGGGGCATTCCTTCGTTGTTGAGCTTGTATGCTCCTGATTCATCTCGCAGGTAGGTTCTCCCGTACATATCGCCGAATTGTCCGTACTTGCCGTCCTTGGGGCGCATCAGGCGCACGCCCACCTGGCCGCCATGACTGTGAAAGCTCAGAGAGAAAAAGTCGGAATCAAGCTGGTCGCTCAATTCGAGGATCCGGTTTTTATTATGGGAGAATGTCAGCGAAGGCGTCCATTTTACTTTCCCGATCGACGTGCTGTAGGTGACCAAACCTTCAATGCCCCTGTTGTCGATTACCCCGCCGTTTATCCAGAAATTAGCTGCTCCGGCCCCGGCCGGCGCCTGTATCTGGAATACCTGGTCGAAGGTCCTGGCATTGTAGTAAGTCAGGCTCACATTGAGTTTGTTATTGAAGAACCTCAGGTCGGTACCAAATTCGAAAGACCGGGTTCGCTCGGGTTTCAGCTGGATGGTATCGGCGCCGTTGAAATAGGGGAGAGTCCCCCTGCCGACGATGTTGCCGGCGTTGTCGAGGGCGTAAGGCGGCCGGAGGTTGTCAATCCCGAAAGGCAGGCTGTTACCTACTTCCGAATAGGATCCCCGGATTTTGGCGTAGGACAGGGGACCGTAACCCGATTCGGTCAGGATATAACTGAGCCCCGCCGAAGGGTAAAAAAACGGAATGGATACGGTAGAAGTCCATTCATTACGTGCTGTTACGTCAAGAAACAATCTTTCCCTGTAACCCAGAGTCGCATTTCCAAAAACAGCCCTGGAGACGGTTTTCTGCAGGTACTCCGACTTATTGTACAACCCGTTCAGGGCGTATACGGAGAAAAAATTGGGAAAGGACAATGAAGTGGGTACCGTGCTTGATAATCCTACCCCGGCGCTGGTACCCTCCCGGTTACTTACACCGATGGTTCCGGCAATGGTAAAGTTTTCATTGATGGATTTGTCAGCCAGCAGAAGCAGGTCGGTAAATAGCCCGGTAGAGCGCGAGTCGCTAATGCCGTACCCGCCGTTCGGTCCTTCAATAGTCCCCTGGGTAGACGCATAGTTTCTTTTTTCCCAATGCCCTGTTCCATAGTCATAAGTGGCGCGCGCCTGCAGGCTTATCCCGTCGGCGATTTTGTAGCGGGCCAGGAAAGATGCAATTGTTTTGTTGCTGAAATCATCGGTCTGGTTCCTGCGCTGCACCCAGTACGGGTTTTGGCTGGGAAAGGTTTCGTTGCGGATGTAAGGCCAGTTCTGCACATTCACCTGCCGCACGGGGTCCCAGACTTCGAAGTTGTTCCCGCTGTACCTGGACCAGTCGTCGTCGATCGGGAAGGAATATACGCCGGTGAGGGAGCTGTATCCTCCGATGGCATTCTGATTAAAGATTTTCCGCTTCACATAGTTGACCGAACCGTCGACGGACAGCCGGTTGTTGAGGTATTGCGAAGAAACCTTGAGCGTAAAATTATGCTGTGAAAATTTGTTTTCCGGGAGAA
Organism: Ravibacter arvi; assembly: GCF_039540405.1. NCBI lineage: Bacteria > Pseudomonadati > Bacteroidota > Cytophagia > Cytophagales > Spirosomataceae > Ravibacter > Ravibacter arvi. The sequence continues at coordinate 56,587 of NZ_BAABEY010000021.1, read as the reverse complement.
TCCCGCTGGCAGACGAGTTGGAATAGGACAGGTAAGTCTGGGTGGTTTCGTTGCCGCTGCTAAAAGAGATCGAATTGATTTTACTGGTTCCGGTTTTGAAAAATTCGCGGATATGCCGGTCGCTGCCGTTGGTGACTTTCTCTCCCCAACTGTCGTTATATTGGGGGTCGGTACGCCCGTAGGTAGTTTGAAGCCGTGGCAGGTCAATTGCCTTTTCAAAGGTGAAAGCAGACGAGAAATCTATCTTAGAGCTACCTTTCTGCCCTTTTTTTGTGGTAATGAGGACTACGCCGTTGGCAGCCTGGCTGCCGTAAAGCGCTGCTGCGGAAGCGCCCGGCAATACCTGGATACTCTCGACGTCGTCGGGGTTGAACTCTATTGAAGCCGGCACGCCGTCGATCACATAAAGGGGTGAACTGCTTCCTGTAAAGGATTTATTGCCGCGGATCAGCACGCGAGACGGGCTGCCGGGGCCCATGGTACCGCGGGTAATAATCGCACCGGCCACCTTCCCGGCCAGGGTATTGACATAGTTGAGGTCCTTTACTTCCGAAAGCTCGTTGCCCTTTATCTTTTGTGTACTATAGGTCAGGCTTTTGGTTTCCCGCGTAATGCCAAGTGCGGTAACGACCACTTCTTCCAGCGCTTTGGTGTCGGGGTGCAGGGTAATTTCAAATGCTGTCCTGTTCCCTACCTGGATTTCCTGCGTGATATAACCGACGAACGAAAAGACAAGCACGGATTGTTCATCGGGAACTTCGATTGAAAAATTGCCGTCGCCGTCGGAGATCAACCCCTGCTGGGTGCCCTTGACAAGAATGCTGACACCGGGTAATCCTTCGCCTTTTTCATCGGTCAGCTTTCCTTTCACGGGAATGCCGGCCGCCGCCTCGGTGTATTTCTCCGGTCGCGACATGGCAGCCGACGAGTTGCTTTCTTTCGAGGGCGAGAGTACAATCACTTTATCGCGACGGATTTCGTAGGAGATGTTTTTCCCTTTCAGGATCTGGTGAAGCACCTGGCCCAGGTCTTCGTCCTTGAAATCGACCGTGATTTTTTCTTTGTCATCCAAAAGTTCGTTGCTGTAGAAAACGGTGAGGCCGGTTTTTTTCTTGATAGCCTGGAATACTTTCTGGATGCTGATGTCTTTCGCCGACAGGCTCACTTTTCGTTGCTCCTGGAGCGCAATCGAGTTAAATCCGCATAAGAGGAGCCAACCAAGCAGGAAAATGCCCGGAAGCCGGACACGGCGCGCGGTGTAGTAATAATTCATGGGCGGTTAAAGTTTAGTGTCATACCTTTTTTGGTACAACTACAACCTGCATCGCCAAAAGGGTGAATGCTTCAGGAAATTTTTTTCCCGGTTTTATTTGCGGCTGAGCGTGAGCAGTTGATCGTTCAGGTCGTAGGTGATGTTGGAAGTTGCCCGGAGATCTTCAAGAAACTCGTTGAGATGCCCTTTTTCCAACAGGCCGGAAACGCGGTATTGTTCTAAATTCCCGGGTTTGAAAGCAACCTTTACGCCGAACCACCTGGAGATGACACCGCTTAGCTCGTCCAGTCGGGCCTGGTTGAAATAGTGCACCCCGTCTCTCCATGAAAGCACTTCCCCGGCTTCAAAAGGCCTGGTCGAAAAGCCATTGGTATCCTCGTAAGCAGCTTCCATTCCCGGGGTTAACAGCACAGGCCCGAAAGCATTCGCGGTCACCGAGACGCTGCCTTCCACAAGAGAAGTGCGTACACGGCCCTTGTCGTAGGTATTGACGTTGAAGCGGGTGCCGGTGACGCGAATATCCTGGAGTTCGGTCCGGACGATAAACGGTTTGCCGGTATCCTGCTCCACTTCGAAGTAAGCCTCGCCTTTCAGAAGAACTTCCCGTTTGTCGCCGTTGAAATAAAAAGGGAACCGGAGTTCAGAATCCGAATTGAGGAAGACACGGCTGCCGTCGGAAAGAACGACGGCATAATTTTCTTTCACGGGAACAAAAAGCGTATTGAGTTGTTCCGGGCTGTCAGGCCCACCCTGGTAGACCAGGTCTTTCCCGCTATTTTTGATCCGTACATTGCCTATGGTGAATTCACCCGGCTGATTTTTATCGATGAGAACGGTTTTCCCGTTGCCGGTGGTTAGGGCGACCGAATTTGCAGGCAGTGGTTCGCCTGTTTTATAAGCGTAGGTCGAGAATGCGGGATTTGGAAAAAGCAGGCTGTGTTGCCAGTAGTAATAAGCCAGGCTCAGCGCGACGATGAAAGCTGCGGCGGCAATCCAGCGCGGCGGCGCCAGGAAATAGGGCCGGCGTACCCGCTTTCCAGGCCTTTTTTTCCATTTGTTGAGTGCATTTTCAGGATCAATCCGGGCCAGTACCGAATCCGCGTCCAGGTTTTCATTTTCTCTTTCAAGTTCGTTCCAGATGTCGCGGGCTTCACTGTTTTCCTCCAGTAAAACCCGCAGGTACAAAGCGTCGTCATCGCTGATTGTGCCTGTAAGTTTTTCCAGGTAAAGCTGCCTGATATGGTCGTATGGTTGGTTCATTTCTAACAAACTAAATGGATTTGACTGAAACCGGCTAACGTGGGCTTAGTTTTTCACGCAGGTTCCTTATGCCGATTTTGAGATGCGTTTTGAGGGTATTCAGGCTAACCCCCATTTCATCAGCCGCCTCCTGGTATTTTTTCTCTTCAAAAAAAACGCGTTGCAAGGCCTCTTTTCGCTGAGGCGTGAGATCGTCCAGTGCATTCCGGAGCCGGCTCAGGCTGAGTTCCGTGTTTTCTGCCTCCTCCTGGCTATCGGGTGTCTCCCGGCTAATGAATGCAAATCTCCGTTGTTCGAGCGCCTGCTTTCTGTGGAAGTTGATGCAGCGGTTCTGAACGGCGCGGTAAAGGTAGCCTTTGATATCGCCTTCCAGCTTCATGTACAGCTTTTTATCCCACAGCTCAAATAAGAATTCCTGTACAATGTCTTTTGCCTCCTGTTCATCTTTCAGGTGGAAGTAAGCATTGGCAATCAGTAGTTTATAGTATTTAAGGAAAAGGACGTCAAAAGCTTTTTCATCACCGCTTTTGAGTTCTTTCAGCAGAACAGAGTCCGGGTTTTTATACATTCTTCCAACTGAAAATGGCAATCGCCTAGATGAATGAAACGAAGTGGCGTATCGAGGTAAAAGGTCAGATGTAGAGAGAAAGGTAAGGGCCGGTCGTTTTTACTATGTATGCCCGAACAAATCCCGTCGGTTTTGTGCGGACCCTATGGCTTTTTTGGTAAATTGTAGGAAAAAAATCTTTCTCATAACTCGCTTACGATGAAGAAAATACTGCTTTTGCTTCTATTGGCGCAGCTCCTTGCCTGCATTGGTGTAACTGCGCAAACCCGGAAGGTAGGAGGCCCTTGCGAAGGCTGTGAAGCAATCCACGAATGTCCTGTTCCGTTCGAAGAGCTCAAAGCATTTGTAACCATGCCCGATGCTACCTGGGAGAACCGCAAGCCTCTGGCTATTAATGGTATCGTATACGAAGCTGACGGAAAAACCCCCGCACCAGGAGTCGTAATTTATCTTTACCACACCGACCAGGACGGATTCTACACACCGGGGCCTGGCGCAAAAGGTTGGGAGAAGCGGCACGGGCGGATACGGTCCTGGGTGCGGACCAACGAAAAAGGTGAGTATAAGTTCGTGACGCTTCGGCCGGCCCCGTATCCTGATCGTTCCGAACCGGCCCATATCCACATTACAGTGAAGGCACCCGGTGTGTCCGAATATTACCTGGATGACTACGTATTCGACGACGATCCGTTGGTAACTCCCAAATACCGGAAAAAGTCGGTAAACCGTGGTGGAAGCGGCATTATCAGTCTCAAAGACGTCGGGAACATGTACAAAGGCGAACGCAATCTGTACCTGGGGCGTAATATTCCGGGGTATTAGGAGGTGGAGGTCGGAAATCGGAGATCGGAAATCGGCCCGTTTGCTCCGGAGGTATCCGATTTCCGACTTCCGACTTCCGACTTCCGATTTCCGATTTCCGATCTTCCCAATGGCCGGAAATGCCGCTTTAAGGGTAATCAGGTGAGCAAAATAAATTAATAACCGAGTACAGATAGGCTTGAAGTATAAGGCAGGCGGTTTGCCAGGCCCTCATACCTCACCCCTTACACCTCACCCCCCTTACCAAATGAAACTAAAAACAGTTGCGGCGTTGGTCATTTGCGCTTTCCTGTCGGCGTGTAATAGCCGGCCGGAAGCGCGGGAAGAAGTGAAAGAAGCAGAATCAACGGTTCCGGACTGGGGGCCTGAAAAGTGGAAAGAAGTACCTGAAAACCCGCTTATTGATCCTGCGGGTTTTGGCTTGCCGGAACTCGTAATAGGTGATCCTCAAATCCTGACGCCCGGTGAATTCGATGATCAATGGCATGCGTTTTACCATGGGTTTTCCCACGATGAAAAGGGCTGGCATACCTGGTTTTTCCGGTCTGTCTCAAAAGACGGGCTTGCCTGGAAGGAAGTATTCCGGGAAGAAGGGGAGGTGGGTATCCAGTACATTTTTTCGGACGGTGATCGGTGGATCCAGTATTATGCGGCTACCACCGCGGCAACGGGCGACAAGGAACTTAAGAAAAAGTACGGCACCATCATCCGCGCCCGAACAACGACCGATTTTGTGAATTGGTCCGAACCGGTTGACCTTATCAAACCCGACCTTCCCCTGGAACGGGAAGGATCCGGCGTGGAGGCCCGCAACCCCTGCGTAATCCGCCTGCCGAACGGACGGTACCGGATGTATTATAGCGCCGGTATGGTTTTCCTGAATGATGCGGGATACGGTGAGCCGAAATATATCTTCTGTGCTGAATCGGATAATCCGCTGGGACCTTTCACCAAGCGGGAGGAACCGGTTTTGATGCCCGATCCGAAATTGCCTTTCCGGAACTATGGCTGCGGAGGTTTTAAAGCTTTCGGCTACAAAGACGGTTACGTGGCTTTCTACAACCCCATTTATATTGACAAAGAGCAAAAATCCCGCTCCGAAATCCGGATGCTGACCAGCGCTGACGGGCTGGTTTGGAAAGAAGCGGAAGCCAACCCGATTGTGAAACCCGAACCCTCCGTTCCCTGGCGCTCCGCCATCATCTACCAACTCGATGTAGTGCCGTGGAACGACGCTTTGTGGATGTTTTTCAACGCCCGCGAAGGCTGGCGCGGTGGCGCAGAACGTATCGGCGCCCTGCGTATGAACCTGGACGGCAGCACGCCCCTGGTGAAGCTGCAGGAGCCGTTTAGGAAGAGGTGAGGGGGGAGGTGTGAGGTATGAGGTTTGAGGTTTTGCCTCACGCCCTACACCTCACACCTCACCCCTAGTAAATTCCCACTCGTTTTTGCTTTTCCAGGGATAACCTTGACGCATATGAACGCAAATCCGGCAGGAATTTATAAATTCAGAAAACCAGGCGGGGCTGTGGCCCGGATATGGCCGGTCCTTTTTTTCGTTTTGTTGGGCGCCTGCTACCATAAAAAGCAACCGGCTTCAGAAGGTATTATGACCAGGGGCATTGTCCTGGACGTGAACGACCTGAGTACGGTTGACTGGCCGAAGCGGGCCAAAGAGGCCGGCATTAATACCATCGCCACCCATGTTACCCCCAGCCAGGTTAAAAGTTTTATACAGTCAGAAAAGGGCCGGACATTTCTGAGTGAATGCGAAAAGTATGGGATATGGGTGGAGCATGAGCTTCATGCCATGGCCGATCTGCTCCCGCGGGAGTTGTTTTCAGAAGATTCAACTATGTTCCGGATGAACGAAAAAGGCGTTCGCGTAGGGGATTTTAACCTGTGCGTACACTCAGGAAAGGCCCTGGATATCGTATGCCGGAATGTGGTGGACTATGCAAAGGTGCTGCGCTCCACCTCAGGACGCTACTTTTACTGGATCGACGACGGGCAGCCCATGTGCAAATGCCCGGATTGCGGCAAGTTTTCAGACAGTGAACAGGCCCTTATCCTGGAGAACCGTATGGTGGAGGCGCTTAGAAAAGAAGTTGATCCCAAAGCTACCCTGGCGCACCTTGCTTACATCAACACGCTCGATCCGCCGCGGAAGATAAAGCCGGCGGCGGGGGTCTTCCTGGAATTTGCGCCCATCCACCGGACCTGGGAAAAATCTATCAGTGATACTGCTGCCCGGCAGCCCGCTCAAATCAGCCACGGGGATTACCTCCGGCTTCTTGACGCCAACCTGGAGGTTTTCCCGGCAGAGACGGCGCAGGTACTAGAATACTGGCTGGACGTTTCACTGTTCAGTCATTGGAAAAAGCCAGCCGTTCAGCTACCCTGGAACCGGGATGTTTTTTTGCAGGACCTCGACGCGTACGGGAAACGGGGAATCAGGAATTTTTCCAGCTTTGCAGTCTACATGGATAGCGCCTATGTAAGGAAATATCCTGATGTTTCATTTCTCAAGGCATACGGCGATGGCTTTGCAGCTTTTGAGCATCGCCCTAACCCGACTTCTTCCAGGCCATGATACGTTGTGCCATTCGTCTATTCAACCCGCTTGCCGCACTTTTTGTATGTGTCGCCATTGTACCCGTCGCGGCATTTCAGGGACCTTTCAACCCGGAAAGTATCCTGTCGGGTACCGCGCCGCTGACCTTTGAGGGGGATCTTTCATCGAAGCTGCTGGAGGAAGCGCATGCCGACATCGAACGGAGAATTGCGGAGGCACCGGCAAAGCGGGCGCAATTCTGGAACCGGGACTTTTCAGGCGCTGCCGCCTATAATGCCTCCATAGCGCCCAACCGGGAGCGCCTGAGGCGTTACCTTGGCGTAGAGGACAGGAGCCGACCAGCGGTCAACTACAACCAGGGATTGCCTGATAAGTACCCGCAAGTAGGTATGGAAATTTTTTCAACCGCCAATGAGCCGGCGCTCGTCGCTGAAACTGAAAAATATGAGGTCTACCAGGTGAGATGGCCGGTTTTGGAGCGGGTCTCGGGCGAAGGATTACTGATTCGTCCCAAGGGAAAACCGGTAGCTAATGTGGTGGTTGTGCCCGATGCTGATCAGACACCGGAGCAGATGATTGGCCTGGCGCCGGGAATAGCTCTTTCCTCTCAAATAGCGAGAAAGCTTGCTGAAAATGGGATACAGGTGCTGATACCCACACTTATTGACCGGGGACTTCTTTTTCCGGGCCAGGCAAAACAGCAGTCAAGGCGTGAATGGCTCTATCGACAGGCATTTCATATGGGAAAACACCTGATCGGATATGAGGTTCAGAAAGTGATGGCGGCCATTGACTGGTTTGAAAAAGCCTACTCGAACGATGTGAAAGTGGGCGTGGCGGGCTACCTGGAAGGCGGACTGATTGCCCTATATACCGCCGCTCTTGATACGCGCGTCGATGCCACCCTGGTGAGTGGGTACTTCCAATCGCGGCAAAACATATGGCGGGAGCCTATTTACCGTAATGTATGGGGGATCCTGGAGGAATTCGGTGATGCGGAAATAGCTTCTATGGTCGCCCCGCGCGCGCTGGCGATCGAGTACAGCAGCATTCCCGAAATCTGGGACGGTTCCCGGGCAGACTCGCTTATGGTTTACCGCCATACCGGGTTCAAAGGAAAACTCCAAACGCCGGTTCCGGCAGAAGTACAGCAGGAATACCAAAGGCTGAACACCCTGGTAAAGTCGGGTTTTCAAAAAAGGAAACTGTTTACCGGTGATAAAGGCAACCCTGTTGCGTTCGGTTCGGATGCAGCGGTTTCCGGGTTTGCAGGCTGGGTCGGCGCCTCCAGGTGGAAGTCAGGGAACGACGGGGCGCCTGCGGAGAAAAGAAGCTCGTTTGACCCGGCCGAAAGACAGTTCCGCCAGGCAAAAGAAATTGACGAACATGTGCAAAACCTGTTAAGGATCTCTGACTACCAGCGAAATGAATTCTTTCTCTACCAGGCGGTACCTGATCTGAAAAAACGAACCTGGAGCACCAAAACATATCATCCGTACCTTTCGCCAGATGGGTTCGCAGAAAAAGGCAATTCATTCAGGCAAATATTTGCTAATGATATTATCGGGAGATTTCCGGATAAACTGACCGATCCCGCACCCAGGTCCCGGAAAGTGTATGACATGGCGCGCTGGACCGGTCATGAGGTTTTGCTGAACGTTTTCGGTGATTTTTCGGCAGCCGGTGTTATTTTGATCCCAAAAGACCTGAAGGAAGATGAGAAAAGGCCGGTAGTGGTCACCCAGCATGGGCGGAACGGTGTTCCGGGGGATGTGATAGCCGGAAACACAAGCTATAACAATATAGCCGGCCTTCTGGCTGACCAGGGGTTTATCGTATTTGTGCCTTACGGATTGTATAGGGGAGAAGACAGGTATCGCTGGTTGTGCAGAAAGGCGAACACCGTCCGGAAAACTTTGTTTTCATATGCTTTAGCCCAGCATGAACAAATCCTGAACTGGCTGAATACGCTCCCGCAGGTAGACGGCAAAAGAATTGCATTTTACGGCAAAAGTTATGGGGGGGAAATGGCGATGCGAATACCTTCCATCCTGGAAGGCTACAGTCTCTCCGTGTGTTCCGGTGACTTCGGAGACTGGAGCAGAAAAGTAGCGGATACCAGGTTCGGCTACGGTTTTATGAACTCAATGGAATGGGAGATGCCCTATTTTAACATGGGGAGTACCTTTAGCTACGCCGAAATGGCCTACCTGATATTTCCCCGGCCTTTTATGGTGGAACGCGGGAGACAGGACCTGGTGCAGCCCGACGAATGGGTGGCGTATGAATATGAGAAAGTCCGCTACCTGTATGACGTGTTCGGGCAGAAGGATAAAACGGATATAGAATTCTTTAACGGTGGCCATGCTTCAAAAAACGACGGTGTCTTTCGTTTTCTTCGCAAGCATTTGAATTGGCCGTAATTACTTGCCGGATAAGGCCCACTTCAGGAAATCAGGCATGACCTTACGCCAGGTAGCCGGGTTGTGTTCCCCGTTCTCGACTTCCAGATACCGCACATCACGGTTCCATTGAAAACCCTTGCGTTCAAGCTCGGCGATACAATCCAGCGTGTCACTGACCGAATCAATTACCCCGTCGCCGTCCCGGTCAGAGGTCTCGTCGGCGGTGCCTGTTTGGAACCAGAGCTCCAGGTCGGGCTTCCGGGCCGTTTCCCGGATGGTTTCATGCATGATCCGGTCGGAGTCGTCATAATCCGGACTGAAGGCTTTGGAGCGCCACCAGAGAGAACCGGAAAAAACACCCGCCTTCGCAAATTGCTCCGGGTGGTTCCAGGCGATATCAAGTGCCATTAAGCCGCCCAGGGAGAAACCGGCAATCGTTCTGCGGGTTTTGCTGGTCCGGAAGTTGGTTTGCAGATAGGGCAGGAGCTCTTCCAGGACGAAAGCCGTATACCTGGCTGCACGGCTGCCGCGGCCCATATAGTCCGGCCGGCGGGCCGTTCCATATTCGTAAATCCGGTCTTCGTTCGCATGTATGCCGACGATAATCGCCGGTGAAATTGCCTTTTCAAGCAACAGGTCTTCTATTGTTTCTGCAAGCCGAAGCGCTTCAAAATCCTGGCCGTCCTGGAAAATCAGCAGTGGGAAAGATGGCGCGCTGTTGTAATGTCTGCCGGGGTGTATCACGCTGACAGTCACTGTTCTTTGCAGGTTTTTAGACGGCACGTGGAGTCGCTGACCGGATATCGTCGTGTAAAGAGGAGATTGGGTAAAATCGTTCACCGGCTGCTTTCGGTTGGTTGCACCCCAAATTTAATATGAAAATGTGGAGGGCTTGCAATCCGGCTTTTGTTTTGAGAGGATGCGTGCATTTAAACGCATCCTCCGTGCAGGCACCTGGCTTAATTTTCCTCAATCTGGCCAAGCAGCGATTTGGCACGCAGAAGGAGGTCTTTCAGTCGTTTATCGGAATTCCTGTTTTTGCCCTCGCAACAGTTGATGATGAATTTCCGGAACCATTCCAGCAATAACTTGATTTCATCACGCAGTTCGGGCCTGCCGTGGGATAACTTCGAGAGCAGCGACTCCAGTTGCGCATACATTTTTTTTGCTTCATCACAGCTGTGCCCCGGTTCATTTTCATGTCCGCCGCCGGGCGTTCCATCTCCGGCTTTGAAAATGAGGCCGGTCAGGTACCGGTACCGTGTGACTTTTGCACCCAGAGGTGTTGTGGCGAAAGCCGTAACCGCGATGTGGTAAACACCGGGCTGATAGGTATCGTCGAAGCTTCCCCGGTAATGATCTGCATTGGGGTCCAGCCGGATAATTTTTGTGACGCCGTCGGGCCTTGTGACATGCGCTTCTACCGGCAGGGTAAGCCCGACGGGCTGCCCGTACAGGGTGGGTTCTATAATAACAGACATAGCAGAACCCGGCGCGTAGTCGCTTTGGGCTACAAAGCCGCGAAGCCTCAGGTCGCTCCGGGCTTTGGTCATTACTGCATAGTAGAAATTTTTGCCGTAGCCTTGCGAGGAAGCCAGTCTGTATTCTGATTTCCGGTTGGCCAGCCAGACCCTCCAGCGCCCGATATGTCCCTCAGGTTTATCCGGGAAGGCCGGGAATTGACAGCGGAAATAGACATGTCCGTCGCCGGATATGAACTGGAAGTTGGGGAAGGTGGTACCTGCGTCACCCGGCCGGATGAGCGCTCCGTTCGGGGCCTCAAGCCAGATTTCCACATGGGGGTAGCTGGTCATCTTCCTGTAAACGACTACAAAATCTACGGCTACGTCTACTTCGCCGATATACACATCCGTGGCCTGCTCCGTGCCCGGGTATAAAATCAGAGTGGGGTCTTGTACGAATGCCTCGTCTGCCACGTCGGTCAGAATTTGTACATACAGTTTTTGCAGCAGGAATTCCCGGTCGCCTGCGAGTTCGCCAGTTATCTGGGCCAGGCCGTTATTTACAGAGGCGAGTTGAACGAGCTGGTCTTCCAATTGGTTGAGCCCGAGCCCAACAGCGAAAATGCGCTGCCGCGGGGACTTTGCGCTTACTGCTGCGCTCGCTGCCGGGATATCGGGGCTGGTATTCTGGATACCGTCCGTGAGCACAACCACAGCTCTCGCCGTTGCAACGGCGCTGTCCAGAACCGCGCTGCCCAGTAGGGTGCCGCCACCGATGGAAGTATTACCACCCGGGTTCAGGTTGGTAGTGGTAAGTACATTCCGGGCTGCGGTGCGGCCGCTTCCAGAGACAGGGTCGCCGGCTACCACCAGTGACTGGAGTACATCGCCAGGGTTGGCGGCCTGGTGGTTGAACCGGACAATACCGATGCGGTCATTGTCTTTCAGAAGCGAAACATACAGGTTGGCAGCCTGTATGGCAAGGTCCATTTTTGAAGCTCCCGGTACGCCGGTAGGTTCGCTCATGCTGCCCGACCGGTCAATGACGAGCACCGAGTCAACCGGCGGTGGATCAACTGCTGTTGCGGAGAGGTTGAGCGTTACTGAGGAAGTGACCGGGTCGTCAGGGGTGGTGACGGTAACCGGTCCTGAAAAGCCAGGTCCGCCGGTGGCGGGAGAGGCAAACGCAACGTAAACGCGTCGCGAGGTGAAGGCCTCTGTCGCCAGGGGGGCGGGGAGTATAAAATTCAGGGAGGTCCCGGGGGCATAATCGAAGCCTGCCGGTGGTGGACTGAGCTGCACCTGCAATTGAGAAGAGCAGGTATTGCGAAGGTTTCGTACTTCGAACCAGCGGTACATGGTGAGCCGTCGCGCGACGTCGCCGAAATTGAGCTGCGTGGTACCGTCGGCGGTCTGGACCTGCATGGTAGCCATGGGTGTACAGACCAATGCGGTCAGTGCAATCCCGAGAGCGGCGGCGTTGCTGGTGATTAGCAGGTCGCCGTTGCGAACGCCTGTGGTGAAAGCCGGCCCGAAGGTAACCGAAATGGTTTGCGCCTGCCCGGCATTGAGCGTTCCGACAGCGGCGGGAGATACCGTAAAGTTGGGACTGGAGCTGGTGAGGGAAATACCGGTCACGGGCTCAGTTCCTACGTTGCTGATCTGGAAAGTGAGCGTCAGCGTAGAGCCTGCGCCGATACTCCCGAAATCCAGGCTGGTTGCAGAGGCCGCGAGTGCAGGAGTAGACCCGAAAAACGTGCGCAGGCGATTTTGTATGGCGCCGGCGCATACCTTACAAAATGGCTGTGAAGAATTCCGCATTTTACACGTATAGGTGGGCCGGAACAATCCGCAATGGTAGTAGCCGGCTCCTTCGTACAAGCCAATCTCTGTGTCGGTGGGGCGTACATTGGCCCTTTCGTCGCAGGTTGAGCAATCGGGGTTTTCCATCGTAGGAACCGGCGTCAGCGGCCCCACAAGAGGTGCCCACTTCAAACCTGCCAGGTTTCTGTGGGCGGTGATATTCGGTTCTGCGGGCTCGCCGCCCGGGGCGTTGTCACGGTCGGTTTCGCCGCTGGTGCATCCTGCCCAGGTACTGTATTCGTCGGCCAGGTCAAATGCCGCGTGGCCCAGTTCGTGCATGACCACATCGAGCCAGTCGTTGCTGAGGGCGGTCGCGAAGACGTTCCCATTGGCGCAGCCGCCTCGAATGGAGTTGTTGACCAGTACTGCTGCCGCGTGCCATTGCGGCAGCTGTGCATTCAGCGTGGACCTCACCAGGTTCCAGTCGCAGGCCAGGCATCGCCTTATCCCGGAAGAGCAATAACTGGCATCAAAATACGTGTCTGCGGTAGTGGCCGTTGCCGTAGAACTGTCCGGGCAGGTGGCCGGATTATCGGCCCCGTTGTCATCCGAACGTACATTTAACCGGTGAATATTGATTGCGCCCAGCAGGCCCGCCCCGAACCAGGGTTCGGTTTGAAAAGCATTGACTATATCGTTGCAACGGTTGTTGAAATCAACCTGTGCCGCTACCGAATTCCCCTGGAATCCTTCTGCGACAATCACGATGTTGAAGCGTTGGTTATCGGGACCGTTGTCCAATATTTTGGTTAGTCCCAGTATTTCTCCGTCTGAAGCTCCCATGGTATTGTTTATTTAATGGTGTGGATGATGGGCTATTTCCTGCCGAGTTTCAACACCGTGCGGCCGGTGTGTGCGGTTGCATGGTGTTCGTGCGTATTTTTTCCCGCCGTGTTGTCCACCACGTGAAGCTGCGAGATTTCTGCGACCCCGGGTATCAGAATTTCGAGCGTGAGGTCATGTGGTGGATGGTCCAACCGGTACATATATCCTTTTTCGCTGAATTGTTCCATTCCCAGAAAGGGGTTGGTGATGACCTGCCTGTAATAAATATTACCGTCATTGTCGTAGGCTTCGATCCAGAAACCCCGGCTGTTTTCCCCGTCGGGGAGTTGCGATGGGGCCGGGAGCGTCATATCATTGACCACGACCTGGCCCTCAACCGTCCACTTTTTGCCGTTCCAGCGTATGGTTACGCGCCGGACCGGACCCGGATAGCGGACCTCCATCCATTTGGGGGCGATGTTTTCTTTCATAAGTTTTTGTTTGGATTTGACCTGAATGGTGCGTTGAAGAAAATGAGATTCTGAGGACGATCCGTTCTGCTGCGTTAAGTGAAGTAAATTTGAGTCGTTAAGGATTGTAAATCAACAGGTTGTTATTGAACGGTGGATGTATTGATTAAACGGGATAGGGGGTGGGGAGGATAAGGATGATAGCCGGGAAAACCTTTGCAAAGCGCTTGGTTATCAGGTCGTCACACGATAAGTCTGCCTAAAAAACGGGTATTTTCTTCCATAATATCGCTTTTACCGAGTAATCCCTTCCACGAGGGAAGAGTTGCGGGGCGGAAAACCTCGATTTACACACGTTAATTAAGGCATGACCTCGACGGAAGAAAAAAGCTATGCGGCGCACGCGCGCTGGTTTGAAAAATGTTTCCCCGATCAGAATACCCAGGACGATACCATTCGACGCTGGATCGAGGACAAGGAAGGCGGGTATATCAATTATTGGATTCATCAGCAGATGTTCGGGCTTGCCGATCCGCTTTGCGAAGATCTGGCAAAGACCTGGCTGACTGTGGGGGACGGTTATGGTACCGATGCGAGCTACTTTTTTGAAAAGGGGATGGAGGTGACCGCAACCGATATTTCCGGTACATTCTTACCGGTAGCACGCAGCTTTCGTCTTATTGATAAGTTCTCTGTTGAAAACGTCGAAAAGTTGTCGTTTCAAAATGACAGTTTCGATTACGTTTTTTGCAAAGAGTCTTATCATCATTTTCCGCGTCCCCAAATGGGCGTATACGAAATGCTTCGGGTTGCCCGCGAGGGGATAGTCATCATTGAGCCGCAGGACCCGATCTCCAAAATGCCCCTTTTGCTGGGGCTCCGGAACCTGGCGGATCGTTTTGATACCGGTATGCTCAGGCGGCTCTGGAAAAACCAGTATTCTTTTGAAGAGGTCGGGAATTATGTATCGAAGCTATCTTTCCGTGAAATGGAAAAGCTTGCCAATGGCATCGGCCTGCCTGCAATGGCGGTCAAAGGGGTTAATTGCAATTTCTATACTCCGGCCGTAATAGGGAGCAAAGCAGATAACAGCTCGCCGGTTTTCCGGAAAATAAAACGCAGGAAACGCATGCTGGACTTGTTGTCGTCATGGTCGCTCATACCGGAACAGGTGCTCTGTGTAATGATTTTTAAGAAGAATCCGGCTGAAGCGGTACGGCAACGGCTCAAAAAGGCGGGTTTTCGCTTTTATGATTTCCCCGCCAACCCTTACCTCGTTCGATAACCTTACTCCTTCGGAACCGCAATTTCAATATGGTGAATGCTGACTTCCGGCATTTCAACTTTACGACCCCAGCCGCATTCTATTGCCCTCATTTTACCTGTACGCGAAAATTCAATCTGTACAGGGATGCGAAATAAACCGTCCCGGCTTCCCGCGGATTCAATAATGGGATTGATTTTTTTCATGGAATCCTCGCTGGGCGCAGTAGGTCCTGTTTCCTCGCCGGTGTGCTGCTCAAAATGCCAGGAGCACCCGTCTATAGCGAGTTCGTTGACGAGGTAGGCGTTAGCGGTTTTGACGGCAATTTTGTGGTTTGAACAACCTGCGGACAGTCCCAGAATTGTTATGCCTAACAGTAAAAATTTCATCGGTATCAAAGAGTTTGGGCGCCGGGACTTGCCGGACCGCCGTACGATAAGTGCCGGGGCCGGCTGCTTCTGCGGCCTGGTTATCAAAAAAAAATGGTGATCTCCTTGTTGATCAGAATTTTATTCTAAATTAACGAGAGTTTTTCTGCATAAAAATAGTTGGAATCAGATCAGGTATTATAAAACTGCTGACTAATTGAATAGCAAACGTCGTGTCACCGAGGAAAACGACCGGTTTCTGCAACTGTGGCTTTTGTCACAGCAGGGAGACAATACTGCTTTTCGAAGCCTGGCGGATGGTCTTTATCGTACCCTCTTCAACTACGCCTTCAATTTTACCAGTGATCGCGAGTTTATTAAAGATACCATCCAGGAGCTGTTCATCACAATATGGGCTAAAAAACACCGCATTCATATGGAGGTGGTTGTGCTATATTTCCTGAAATCGCTACGCAATCAGCTCTGGCAGCATTTCCGGCGCCGCGGCAGCTCCGTCCATTTTTACGATATCAGTGAATACGCCGAACTGGAGGAAGAGGAAGGCAACATAGAGGAGATCATCGTAGCCGATGAGGTGTGGGCCGAAAATGAGCACAGGCTGCAGGCCGCCCTGAGGGAACTTCCCAAACGTCAGAAAGAGGTGGTCTTCCTCAAATATTATGAAGGCATGGACAACGACCGTATTGCACAGATTATGCAGGTCAACAAACAGTCGGTTGCCAACCTGCTTTTTAAGGCCATGCAGGTATTAAGAAGCCAGATGGCGGCCAGGGTTTGAAAAATGCGGAAAAGTTTTCCTATCTTTACGAATAACATCGCACGGGGTGCCTGAACTGCTACAAACAGTGATGTGCTGAGATAATACCCGTATAACCTGATCCGGATAATACCGGCGTAGGAATGCTGCCACTTAGCGTGACTTGTCACCTGTTTGTCTCGTTGCATACGCCTGTACTGGCGGTTCAATGAATCAAACATTTAGCAAGTATGTTACCGCAACAAAAAGAGTTCGGCCAACTTTCAGGCCATCTTCAGAACTGGCAAGGCCGCAGCGAATGGTTTTTTAACCGGGAGCACACGGATACCTATGAGCTTTGGTACGAGGGGCGCTATAAAAGAGCGGAAATCTTTCAGAAGAAAATTATTGGCAGCCTGGTCGGGAAAGACGAAAGGGTGAAAACACTGCTTGAATTCGGCTGTGGCACTACCCGTTTTACACGTTGGTGGAAGGAAATCGGTATTGAAGCTTCGGGAGGAGATATTTCCCCGCTCATGCTCGGGCAGGGAGTGAGGCTGTTCGATGGCAACCTGGTGCTGGCAGACGCGCATTTCATGCCCTTCAAAAATGATACTTTCGACGCGCTGGCCTTTATTACTACTTTTGAATATTACCGGGACCCGGTTCACGTTATCCGGGAAGCCGCACGGGTAGCCCGCCATGGCATTGTTTTCGGGATGATGAACCGCAATTCTCCAAAATTTGTGAGAAGACGGGTCCAGCAGTTTTTCGGTAAAAACCCGTTTTATGTCACGGCTACCTTTTATACGCCGCAGCAGTTGGTGGCGTTGGTAGAAAAAGCGCTGGCCGGCAGTCTTTACAAGATTGAATGGACCTGTACAGGGCTTCCCAAGTGGTTCCCGGTGCAGCAATGGGGGCTCCCCTATGGCGACTTTTTCGGGCTTTATGTGCGGTTGGAGAAATGAAAACGAACCAGCAACCCGGCAAAATAGACCGGGAAACCTTTCAGCATACCATCTGGAAAAAAGTAGGGCGGCACCGGCAGGAAGTAATCGCCGGTCCGCAATACGGGGTGGACGTTTCCGTGATCCGGTTGCCCGGGGGCGGTTTCATGGCGAGCGCCAGCGACCCGGCTTCACTGGTGCCGGGCCTTACCCTGGCTGAATCGGCCTGGCTGACCGTGCACCTGACTGCCAACGATCTCGCTACTACGGGACATCTGCCCATGTACGCCCAATTTGTGCTGAATCTGCCTGCGGAAATGAGCACTCCCGACTTTGAAGCTTACTGGACCATGGTACACGAGTACTGTGACGATCTTGGAGTGGCTATTACCGGCGGTCATACCGGAAAGGTGCAGGGACAGGCCTGTACATTTGTGGGTGGAGTAACGATGTCGCTGGTAGCCCCTGAAATTTTACTAAGCAAAAATATCCGCCCCGGCCAGTGCATAATCGTGACGAAAGGCTGCGCCTGGTCTGCTTCGGCTATTCTCGCAAAGGTGTTTCCCGAGACAGTAAAGATGCTTTTGGGCGTGCCGGAATGGGAGAAGGTGGGTGCCTCTTTTCAAGGGCTTTCCGTTGCAAAAGAGGCCGTAGCAGCCTTTCAGACCCGGCAGGTCAGCGCGATGCATGACGTCACGGAGGGCGGCGTTCTGGGCGCTGTTCATGAAATGTGCCTGGCGGGCGGCGTGGGCGCACTGGTCAACACAAGTGTGCTGCCGGTGAGTCAGGCGGTCAGTCGTATTGCCGGCCATTTCGGATTTGATCCGCACTGCAGCCTCGGTTCGGGCGCCCTGCTGATGGCCTGCAATCCCGAAGCAGCCGACACCGTGGTTGACACGCTCGGTACGCTGGAAATTCCTGCTTTTAAGATCGGACATTTTACCAACCGTTTACAGGGCGTAGCCTTATATGAAACCGACCCGGAACATCACCGGATTTTCCTCCCAGCGCAGTACGACGGGTATTGGAATGCCTATTCTGCGGCGCTATCACGTGGATGGAAGTAAGGTGTGAGGGATGAGGTGTGAGCTGTGAGCTGATGCCTACCCTCAACCCTCAAACCTCATACCTCACACCTCATACCTAAAAAACAATGAAAGGCATCTACCTTATTTTAAACCCCGCCAGTCCCCGGTTGTTAGCCGGTCTCGCGGCGGTGCTCGAAACCGGGACAATCGGTTTGGTGCAGATCTGGGATCATTGGCCGGAGGGCCTTGGCAAAGCCGGGCTGGTTTCGGAGATTCTTGCGTTATGCCGGTCGAAAGGTGTGCCGGTATTGGCCAACAATGATGTGAAACTATTGGAAGAATTTGCATTGGACGGAGTTCACCTGGACCACCTGCCCGGGGAACCGCTGGTTTCTTTCCGGAAAAAGCTTCCACCGAAAGCGATAATCGGGCTGACCCTTGGGAACGACCTGTCTGCGTTAACCGGCGCGGAAGCACATCAATTGGACTACGTGTCTTTTTGTTCGGTTTTCCCGTCCGGGTCGGCAGGAGTTTGTGAAATCGTTTCCCGCGAGACAATTTCAAAGGCCCGGTCATTCACCGAACTGCCCATTTTCCTGGCCGGCGGGATCAACGCAACCACAATTTCGAGCCTCCGGGGTCTGGCTTTTGACGGCGTGGCGGTGGTCTCGGGAATAATGGGAAGTGAAAACCCGGCCGCTGAAGCGTTAACTATTTACGGGGGGTTAGGTGTGAGGCGTGAGGCGTGAGGTGTAACCTCATACCTCATACCTCAAACCTCACCCCTCATACCTCAAACCTATCTCCCATGAAAACTTTTTTTGCCGATAAATTGTGTTGTCCTTTTGACCATGCGTCGTTGTCGCTGGCTGAGTTTGTCAAAAACCAGGCGGGTGATATTCTGGAGGGACTGCTGACCTGCCCGACCTGCAAGCGTTATTACCCGATTATTTACGGTATACCGGTTATGACGCCGGATACCTACCGTGAGAAAGCGCTCGAAGCGCCGGTTATGGCCCGTTGGCTGCCCGGTTACCGGGCAAATGGCTTTCAGCTTTTGGTGGACGAACCGGGAGTTGATGATTGAGGCTCGGGGGCCGGTTTCCGATTTCTGATGGTGCGGGTTCCCGGATCCTGGAAAAACTCCGTTATATTTAGCAGGTTGTTTCAGGAGAAGCGACCTTACACCACCTATGAAAGACATCGTTAGATCGGCATACCGGCATCCTTTGCTCGTCGGGGAGGACCTGGAACGCCTGGTAGCTGCGCACCACCGGTGTGAAGTTGAAAAAGGGAAAGTGCTGATACCGGAAGGGCAAGTAGCCGGAGAATATTACATCCTGCAATCGGGGCTGATCCGGGCGTTCGTTCACGACTATGAAGGCAGTGAAATTACCACCGAGTTTTTCGTTGCCGGCGAAATTGCGATTGTACCGGATTCCCTTTTCCAGCGAAGCCCTTCCAAAGAAACCCTGGTGGCCGCGACGAACTCGGTTTTGTGGAAAATTTCATTTGATGATTTTCAACTGCTGTTCCACCAGGTTCCGGGCTTCAGCGAATGGGGGCGTCTATGGTTCACCCAGCAGCTTTTTGCTATGAAGCAGCGGTCGCTCGAAATGATTACGGCCAAGGCCACCGACCGTTATCTGCGGCTGGTGACGGAGAAACCGCAAATTATCCAGCATGTGCCGCTCAAGCAAATAGCGTCGTTTTTAGGCATTACAGATACTTCCCTGAGCAGAATCAGGAAAGAAATCTCCCAGTAGGCGGTGCGGTCGTTTACGCTGCAGCAGTCACGGTGTTGAACCTCAGAGGCTTTGGTAATTTCCCGGTATTAAATTTTGTTTTCTTGTCATTTGGCAAGTGATTCAATGTGGGTGCAGGGGTAACTTTGACTGGTTATAACCGGGGCCACATCCTGGATTACGTCACATACGGACCATTTAATATCAGCACAATATGGAAAACAGGCCAGTAGTCTGGTTCGAAATCTATGTCGATGACATGGAAAGAGCCACGAGCTTTTATGAGAAAGTATTGAATGTAAAACTTACACAAATGTCGGATCCGACGGACCAGGACGAATCGATGATCATGCGCGGCTTCCCGGCCAGTATGGAAAGCCACGGATCGGGCGGCGCGCTCGTAAAAGTGGAGTGGCTGAAAGCAGGCGGGAACAGCAGCGTGGTGTATTTTGAATGCGAGGATTGCGCAGTTGAAGAAAGCAGGGTGGTTGCTGCGGGCGGTAAGGTCCAGCAATCGAAAATGTCGCTGGGAGAATTTGGCTTTTGCACCATCTTTACCGATACGGAAGGGAATATGGTCGGCTTACACTCGATGAAATAAAAGCGTTAACTATTAAACAAAAAAAAGATGCCTAAGATTAATCCATATCTCAATTTTGACGGACAGGCCGAAGCGGCCTTCAACTTCTACAAGTCGGTTTTTGGCGGCGAATTTCTGGGGGGTATTCACCGTATGGGAGATGCGCCCGGCACGGAGAGCCTTTCGGAAGACGAAAAAAATCGTGTGATGCATATTGCGCTGCCTATTGGGAATGACCTGCTCATGGCTTCCGATATCATACCTTCTATGGGCCATGTTCTGAAAGTGGGAAATAACAATTACGTTTCGATTTTCCCGGACTCCCGCGAGGAGGCCGACCGCCTTTTCAATGGCTTGTCAGCCGGCGGAACCGTGGAAATGCCTTTGGCTGACCAGTTTTGGGGCGATTACTACGGAAGCTTTACCGACAAATTCGGCATCGGGTGGATGGTGAATTTCACCGCCCCGAGATAATCGCCGGCACATTTTTTTGTCCGGCTTAGGCGCCATCTGATAAAACTGACTATTCAATGAGCAAGAAAATCACAGTAGAAGCGGTTATTCAAGCCGAACCTGAAAAGGCATGGAACTATTACAATTCACCCGAACATATCACGAAGTGGAATTTTGCTTCGGATGACTGGCAATGTCCGCGAGCTGAAAATGACCTGCGGCCGGGTGGCAAATACGCGGCTCGTATGGAAGCGAAGGATGGAAGTTTCGGGTTCGATTTTGAAGCGGTGTACGACAAGGTGGAAGACGGAAAATCGTTTCAATACACTATGCCCGACGGCCGGGTAGTAAACGCGGAGTTTAAAGACCTGGACGGCAAAACCGGTGTGACGGTTACATTCGACGCCGAGGATCAGAATGACCCGGAAATGCAGAGGGCCGGATGGCAGGCAATTCTCGATAATTACCGGAAGTACACAGAGAATAATTGACCCGACGGATTTGAACTAATCGTCCCGGGTCCGGGGTTGTTGATGTTAAAATGCCTCCAACCTCCTATCAAAGTGCGCGGGGGCTATTGCATAAAAATGTCAAAAACAGAACAACTCAGGCAATCGGTCCTGCGGAGTGTACAGATGGTACGTTACGCGGTCCCCCTCCGGGAGGGCGGTTCGCTGCCCGCCATTGCAGAGGGAGACGACGGGTTCGACTATGTAATCAAGTTTAAGGGTGCGGGCCAGGGAACCCGGGCGCTCATCGCCGAGCTGATCGGAGGGGAACTGGCCCGTGCTGCCGGCCTGAAGGTTCCCGAACTGGTTTTTGCCGAAGTAGACGAAGTCTTCGGACGTACCGAGCCGGACGAGGAGATTCAGGATTTACTGCAGGCAAGTACTGGTATCAACCTGGCCCTGCATTACCTGAGCGGCGCATTTACTTTTGATCCCGTGGTGACTGACGTGGATGCCGACCTGGCATCGCGGATCGTATGGCTCGACGCCTTCCTCATGAATGTAGACCGTACCCGCCGCAACACCAATCTGCTGGTTTGGCACAAGGAGTTGTGGCTGATTGACCATGGGGCCGCCTTGTATTTCCATCACAACGACGACCATTATAGCGCTTATATTGACCGGCCCTTTGCGCAGATCAAGGACCACGTGCTGCTGCGGCGCGCCCGCCGGCTGGAGGACGCCAATGTACATATGAAAACCCTGCTTACCCGGCAGGTTATCACGTCGGTCGTAGCGCAGGTGCCGGACGCATGGCTGGACAATCATGGTGCACCTTTTGACGACCAGCGCCAAGCTTATGTAGATTTCCTTTGCGGGCGACTGGATAAGTCCGATGTATTTGTAAAAACCGCGGAAGATGCAAGGAATGTACTTGTTTGAATACGCGGTGCTTCGCGTTGTGCCCAAGGTAGAGCGGGAAGAATTTATGAATATTGGCGTAGTACTGTTCTGCAAGGAGCTACAATTCCTGGAGGTGAGGTTTGAGCTTGATAACCAGAGACTTCAGACCTTCTGCGTCGACCTTGACCTGCAGGAACTGGCGGCCTATTGTCGCTCTTTTGCCTCAATCTGCCGCGGCGACAAGAAGGGCGGCGAGCTGGAATCGCTCCCGGCGGCATCCAGGTTCAGGTGGTTGACAGCCAAAAGAAGTACCGTACTGCAGGCTTCTGCCGTTCATCCGGGCCTCAGCCCTGACCCGGCAGAAGCGCTTCAGCACCTGGTGAACAAGCTGGTGCTTTGAGCCGTTACAGTTCGCTCATAAGGCGGACGATCTCCATTAAAGCGTGGGTGACCTCTTCCGTTGCGTCTGGAAGATATCGGTTGGCATTGACCGCAAAACAGAGGCGAAGCCCGCTCCGGGTATTGATATAGCCTGCATAGGTACGGGTTCCTTCGAATGAGCCGCTTTTGGCGCGAACGTTTAGCCGGTTCCCGAAGCGGCGGCTTCGTACCGTACCCGCTTCGCCCGCAATCGGGATTCCCTCGTAAAAGGTGCCAAATGACTTGAATTGCGATGCCTTTTGCAGTATTTCGGTAAGGTTATCAGGGCTCAGCAGCGCAGCCCGCGCCAAGCCGCTGCCATCTTTGAATATAACCCCGCCCGTATTGACTCCTTTCAATGCCCAAAAGGAAGTTAATGACTCCGCTGCGGTCGCGAAATCCGGTTTCCCGGCAAGCTTGAGGGCCATTGTTTTGAACATGGCATCGGCGTATATATTTACGCTCCACCAGTTGGTTTCCCTGCAAAGCTGTGACAATGGGGGAGACTGGTAGGTATGCAGCAGTTTTTTTGTACCGGGTTCCGTTTCAATGCCGGCAGTTTCGGGTTGGCCCGAGACGGGGAGACCCTTCCCGGTGAGAAAATCAGAAAAGTAGCCTGCCAGTACCCGCGCAGGATTAAGCAAGGCACCGCGTACCGCCACTTCTTTCCGGCCTCTGGGTACCGAGCCTTCCACTCTTAATATTTTTTCTGCTACCAGGGGGAAAATACGGGCGTCGGTCCCGGACCCTGTCGGTCCCGTTGTTACGCTGTTGACCAGTTTAAATCCGGGAGTTACCGGTTCCGACCGTATCAACAGGGCCGGGGCTCCGGCTTTCGCGTCCGGCCGGAAGATAATCCGCAATACATTTTCATTCCAGTTGAGCCCGGTCACGCCTGCGCCGTAGGCATAGCCGATATCTTTCAGTGCCCACGTATCTTCAAAAGTCCCGCTGTCAAAATAACGGTCATCGGCGATAATACTGCCGGTTATCTTCTTAATGCCCGCGCGTTGCAGGGCGCCCAGCCAATTGTTGAATACCGTTGCCGAATCTGTCTGGTCTTTAAACCTGGAACTGCCCAGGCTCGGGTCTCCTGTCCCCCTGATGTAGAGATTACCGTCCAATGCACCATTTACAATTGCACCGTCGTACTCGAGGTACGTTTCAAAGGCAAAGGTATCACCCAGGATTTCCAACGCTGCCGCCGTGGTCACGAGTTTCATGGTAGACGCCGGCGGGAAGGATTTTTCTCCGTTAAGGTTGAATAGGGACTGACCGTTTTCGAGGTTGATAAGGGAAATACCCAGAAGACCGTGCCGCATACTTTCGCCGGCCTGAAACCGGCCCACGGCGTCCTGCAAGGCTGCCCAGGCCAGCGAATCCGGCGCTTGCCCCCTGGTGATCAAAGGGAGATAAACCAGTAAGATGAAATAATAGCGGCGCATGGTTGGTTGGGAATCGGGAATCAGAGATCGGGAATCAGAGATCGGAAATCGGAGATCGGAAATCGGAAATCAGAAAACGGGAATCAGAAAATAGGGTAGCCAATTGTGACGGCCCTACGCTGCGCGACTGATTTCCGATTTCTGATTTCCGACCTCCCCTTTAACTGACCTCCCCTTTAACTGACCTCCCCTTTAACTGACCTCCCCTTAAACTTAGACGAATAAACTGAGAAATGATTATGTCTTTTTCAATTATTCGTAGTTTTGGCCGCAGAAAACATGAGGTCAAAAAAAGAGCGGTTACCTGAAACGCGGGGAAACGCCTCCTGCATGTGAAGTAGAATTTATGAGATTGACATTTTGGGGAGCCAGCAGGCAGGTGACAGGTAGTATGTACCTGCTGGAAATAGACGATTTCAGAATACTGATCGATTGCGGTCTGGATTTTGATTTGGATGAAAAAGGCAGGAAGCTGCTTTACGAAGAACAGAAAAGTGTATTTCCTTTTGAGCCGTCGATGGTTAATATTGTGTTGCTGACACATGCCCATATTGACCACTCGGGGCAGATACCGAATTTGTACAAAGAAGGGTTTGAAGGCAGGGTAGTGTGCACCGAGCCCACCGCTGCGCTGACGGAGCTGTTGCTTTATGACGTTGCCCGGGTGAACCGGCGGCGGGTCGAAAACCAGCAAACCGGGGCCGCAGGTAAAAAACGGCGCCGGAAGAGGAAAGAGTTTCCCAAAGATCTGTACCTGGAAAAGGACGTCGCTGAAGCGGTCAATAACTTTGTCCCGGTTGCTTTCGGAAAGAGCTACCGGCTTTCTGACCATGTACAGGCGACTTACTACCCGGCCGGCCATCTTTTGGGGGCAGCCCACATTTTCCTGGAGATATTTGAAGGTGGAAAGCGGAAGACCATTTGTTTTTCGGGGGATCTCGGGCGGAAGAATTACCCGCTGCTGGTTGACCCGGCGCCGGTTCCTGCTGCGGACTACCTCATTTGTGAGACCACCTATGGAAACCGCCGGCACGAGGACACCACAACGCCGGAAGATGCGCTGATGGCGGTGATCCGGCGTACCTGCGTGGAAAGGCCGGGAAGGCTGATTATCCCGGCTTTCAGCGTAGGGCGTACCCAGGCTTTGCTGCACGTGCTCAACCGGCTGTATGTGCGTCACAAACTACCGCCTATCAAGGTTTTTTCAGATAGCCCGCTGGCGCACGCTTCTACGCGTGTGTACCAAAAGTATTACCGGATGCTGAACCGTGAAGCGCGCGACTTCCAGGAAGACGAGAATACGCTGTTTGACTTTGAAAACCTGAACTATATTGCCAGTACGGCGGATAGCCACAACCTGAACAATTACAAGGAGCCGTCTATTATTATTTCGGCGTCGGGGATGATCCAGGGGGGGCGGGTAGAGCACCACGTGGCAGCCAATATTCAGAACCCCTATGCGACGATTCTGCTGGTCGGATATGCTTCGGAAGGGACCCTCGGCTGGCGCCTGCTGAACGGGCAGGAACACGTGAACCTCAAAGGAGAAGCGGTTAAAGTTCTCGCGAATGTCGAAAAAATTGACGTATTTAGCGGCCACGGAGACTTGTCTGACCTTGAGAATTTTGTAAAGCAGCAGGACCCGAAACAGCTAAAAACCGTTTTTTTAGTTCATGGAGAAGCTGAAAGTATGCTCTTTTTTAAGTCAGTATTGAACGGACACGACTTCCCGAATGTAGAAATGCCCGAGCGGGGCGCTTCCTACGAACTTTAAAAAGAAAACAACTTCAAGCGCCATCAAACTCACTTTCATGAGAACCTATCTCGATTTTGAAAAGCCCATTGCAGAATTGGAAAACAAGCTTGCAGAAATGATCAAGCTTGCCGACGAAAATAAAGTAGATGTTACCGAAGCCAGCAAATCGCTGGAAAGCAGCATTGTCAAGTTAAGAGACGAAATATTTAATAACCTCACGCCCTGGCAGCGGGTGCAGCTTTCCCGGCACCCGGACCGGCCTTACACGCTTGATTATATCGAGTTGATGTGCGATGAGTTTATAGAACTTCACGGCGACCGGCAGGTTCGCGATGATCCGGCTATTATTGGTGGATTTGCTAAAATAGGAGGGGAGCCGGTTATGATCATCGGGCAGCAGAAAGGCCGTAATACCAAACAGCGCCAGTACCGGAATTTCGGCATGCCTAACCCGGAAGGGTACCGGAAAGCGCTCAGGTTAATGAAACTGGCCGAGAAGTTTAACCGTCCTATCGTTACGCTGATCGACACGCCGGGCGCGTTTCCGGGGCTTGAGGCGGAGGAACGTGGTCAGGGAGAGGCTATTGCCCGGAACCTGAAAGAAATGTTTATGCTGAAAGTGCCGGTTATCTGTGTGGTAATCGGTGAAGGGGCATCAGGCGGGGCGCTCGGCATAGCCATCGGCGACCGCGTGTTTATGCTTGAAAATACCTGGTACTCGGTGATCTCTCCCGAAAACTGCTCCACCATTCTCTGGCGGAGCTGGGATTACAAAGAACAGGCTGCCGAAGCGATGAAAATCACTTCCGGCGACATGCTGGAGCTGAAGCTGATCGACGGCATTATCCGGGAACCGGTTGGCGGCGCCCATGTGAACCACGAGGAAATGGCGGAGTTGTTGAAAAGCAAAATCCTGGAAAGCCTGAAAACGTTGTCGAAGATGTCGCCGGAAAAGAGAATCTCGACCCGGATTGACAAGTTCAGCAATATGGGCGTGGTGCTTGAAAAGTAGAGCCGATGGATCAGTCATATAAAACGATTGTGGTCGGAAATCCTTCCGAACAGAGCGCCCGGAGTCGGGTGCTTGTTGTTTATACGGGTGGGACTTTCGGCATGGTATATGAATCGAAGGGGCGCCAGCTCGTGCCGTTTGAATTTGCCCATGCACTGGATTACCTGCCGGAATTGCAGCGCCTCGAAAAGGAGGTGGTTTTTCTTTCCCTCCACACGCCTATTGATTCTTCTGACATCACGCCGGCGCTTTGGGTGGAATTGGGACAGATTATTAAAGACCGGTATACGCAGTTTGACAGCTTCGTTATTTTGCACGGTACGGACACAATGGCCTACACGGCTTCTGCTTTGAGCTTTTTGCTCGAAGGTCTCAACAAGCCGGTGATTCTGACGGGCGCCCAGCTACCGGTGGGGATTGCGCGGTCCGATGCCCGCGAAAACCTGCTGACGGCATTGGAAATTGCATCGTCAAAGAGTGAGGACGGAAATCCGATGGTGCCGGAAGTATGTATTTATTTTAACTCCTTGCTGCTGCGCGGCAACCGGGCGCGGAAGAAGGAAACCTCGCAATTCAACGCTTTTTACTCGGAGAATTACCCGGTACTCGCCAACGCTGGGGTAAAAATAGACTACAACAGGCCCTACCTGAGGCCTTACCAGCAATTTTCCCAGCTCCTGCTGCACACCCGTCTCGATACCAATGTGGCGTTCATCAAGCTTTTCCCGGGGATTGACACGCGGATTATCCGGGCCATACTCTCGGTAGACGGGCTGAAAGGCGTAGTGCTGGAAACTTTCGGAGCGGGGAATGCTCCCCAGGACCCGGCGTTGATTGCTGCATTGGAAGCGGCAATCGAACGGCAGACGGTGATTCTCAACGTCACACAGTGCGAAGGCGGGCGGGTTGTTCAGGGGCAATACGGCGCGAGCAAGCGACTGGGGGAGATAGGAGTGGTAAGCGGATCGGACATCACGCCTGAAGCCGCTATTACGAAGCTGATGTTTCTTCTCGGTCAGAATCCCGGTTATGCGGAGGTACGCAGGCGACTTTCGAAACCTGTCTGCGGAGAGATGAGCATGTAGGAGGCCGGCATCCTGCCCGGGTTTTTATCTTTTTCTTCCACTAATTCGCAGATTCCGTCTCTTTTCACTTGTTTATAGCGGTTTCATTCATTAGTTTTGCATCCTGATTCATAGAGAGGTGTCCGAGTGGTTGAAGGAGCTACCCTGGAAAGGTAGTATACGGGTAACTGTATCGAGAGTTCGAATCTCTTCCTCTCTACGCATAGTGTTGTAAATGAGTGAGTTATAAATAAACTGCACTTTCTTACACACAAAATTTAGCCCTGAACACACAATTCGGGGCTTTTTTGTTTTACTTCTGAACATACCAAGCATTCCCCAAACCTGGGGCAGGGTAGAGGTCAATCAAACTTTCGATCCCTATCTTCTCTAACTTTGGACAGGCTTGCCTCATGGCAAAAAACTAATCAGTCAATGTGGTGGCGTAATTTTGAACCACGAGGAAAAAAGTGAACGCCCTTAAATTGAAGTTGGTTAACCGCCTACCGGCGGAAAACTCCGCTGGCTTTATTTAATGGTTATTTGATCACTACGCTAATTCTCGCAGCGGCATACTGTTTCGATCATTTCCGAAGATAATCGGAGATCAAAGCCAGATCAGCGTTCTCTGATTGTAGTGATATTTATCCACCGGCCTAGTTTTCCTACTTCATCTTCTTTGTGCGTAAAGCGAATCCATACTTTTGTGCCTTCTGTTCGGAATTCAGACGGGACTTCTGCTCTGTACGAAGTAGTTGAATCCGTCCAGACACTCCATCCCCCACACCATCCGCACATTGTTCCATCATAATTCCCGATAGTTGCTGCCTGTTCTTTTGGCTTGACATCTGAGCAGCCAGTGAATAGTGCGCCTAATACCAGAACTATAAGTAGGTCCTTTTTCATAAGATAAGGTTTTAGCTATTGACCTGGCTAGTTGATAAAAGGTTGGAACTTGGGAGAGAGCCATTAGTTCCGGTGTCCTGATCGGTTGGGGAGTTTTTTTATATCGGTAAATTCGTTTAAAGACGAATTTACAATGTCAGGGAAAGTGATATCATAAAAGCGGGAATTCTCGCTTTTATAAACCTACGAAAACATACATTTATAAAAGCAGGAATTCCTGCTTTTATAGTTGGCTTACTATTAACCGGTTCTATAAAGACCGGAATTCTGGGTTTCATAACGTGTTGATTTTTAGTTCGTTCCATAAAAACCCTGAATTTGGGGTTTTATAACATCCTACATGTCTGACGTGAGCGGAGTTATAAATTGTAACCTTTCGCCCATTCCGATGGACAAATTTGTCCACCGGTGAAAACGGTGTTTGGAGGCTTTGAGTAGATGAGACCAACTTGTCAGGACTCGGTAGGTCTAGCGCCAGCTGTCTTTTTTAATATATTTACTCACTACCCAGCATTATCAAGACACATGAAAGTTAAAGTATTGAGTTTATTTGAAGAGGCTCTCAGTGCTTGTCTAGGTCTTTTCCTGGTTTGGGCTATGTTTTTTAAGGGCGGATCAGCCCAAGAAACTCTTATGGTTGCCTGGATAGTTTCGAGTGAAATCATATGGCTCGTTCTCAAGGTCCGTAGCGTAAACCGAGCCCCCTTTCCTACAGCAAAAGCTTTTCGTACCGACTACGACTTGCCGAAAAGTGGCCGCCGTCTCCGACGGATTATCTATACGACCAATATTATAGAAGGCTTCAATAGGCAGATTCGGAATGTAACAAAGAACAAGGGAGTCCTTACCTCTGAAGTCGCATTAATGTATCTGTAAAATAAAAATTCGTTCCGGACATAGGTATGAAAGAGTACAAATGCTGTTTTTATCATCGTACTCAACTACCTCAACGATGATAATCCGGACATTTACCTTCTCTCTGTGTTTACTTTCCCTGCTTACCCTTTTAGCGATCACCTATCAAAAAAATGATAGCGGAATCACCGGCGACCTGGTGATTATTGACGAATCGCTGCAAGACTATCGCTCACTGGCGGCTGACCTCCCGCCGGGGGCACAGGTGATATACGTCCCCAACAGCCCGGAAGGTTTTCAAAATCTCACCAAACAACTGGCAACGCACGGCAAAGTCAGTCGGGTGCACCTCATGACCCATGGCGCGGAGGGCAATTTTGTGCTGGGGCAGACACAGCTCAACAGCGCCAATATCGGCGAGTACGGCGGCTTTTGGCAAAGCCTGGGGAATGTGCTCGAAAGAGGGAAATCCAGCCTGCTGATTTACAGTTGCCAGCTCACGGCAGGCAGCGACGGTAAGAATTTCGTACAGAACCTGCACCGCATGCTGGGCGTATCCGTAGCTGCTTCCGACGATCAGACCGGCTCCGGGCGCCGCGGTGGCGACTGGGATCTTGAATATGCCGCCGGAAAGATTATCAAAAAGCAGGTATTGAAGTTTCTCGATTTCAAAGGACTGCTCGTGCCCACCTTTACGCAGTTGACCGGAGCGTCCAGCCCGTTCACACCTATGACCATTATGAGCGACAATCAGCTCATCTACGGGGATTTCGATGCCGACGGGGATATTGACATTCATTCTTACGACGGTTCTTCGGTAACCAACGACTTCTGGCAAAATAACGGGAGCGGGTCATTTTCGAAAGTGACCGGGGCGGCCAGCCCGTTTGAAAATGTGTTTGAAAACGCAGTTTTCTATAGCGCCGACAGGGCTTTCGTGGCGGATTGGGATAACGATGGCGACGCCGATATCTATGTTCCGATGCGCAACAGCGCCCAAAACGAGAAAAACTTTTTTTACCGCAACGACAACGGGAAATATGTGCTCCTGAGCGGCGCGTCCAGCCCTTTCAATAACGTCGTTGTGAGCGGGTACAATCAGCTGATCTTTGGCGATTTCGACAATGACGGTGATATTGATTTGCACAACTATCCCGGCAGCCAACTCGACAATGAATTCTGGCGCAACAATGGCAGCGGCGTGTTCAGCAAGGTGACAGGGGCCCAAAACCCGTTTGACAACCTGCCGGGCAAGGCGGCATTTTCCAACGCACAGTATACCTATGTAGCCGATTGGGACAATGACGGTGACGTAGATATTTTAATGACCAGACGGGGAAATACCTCGGTAAGAGAGTACTACCGTAACAACGGCGGTGTTTATTCGCTTCAAACAGGCGCCTCAAATCCTTTCAACGGAATGCCGATCGCTACCGATAACCAGCTTATCTTCGGTGACTTCGATGCGGATGGCGATATTGACCTGCATACCTCGGACGGCTCTTCCACGCTGGTTTTCTGGCGGAACAACGGCAGCGGTATCTTCACGCAGGTAACCGGTGCGGGAAACCCGTTCAATACGCTGCCCAACTCCGGCGCTTTTTATAACAATGCTTTGATGGCTTTCGTGGCTGACTGGGACAACGATCACGATGTGGATGTGTTCACGACCAACTATACTGCTACGGGGCAGAAATATTTTTTTCGTCAGAACGACGCGCCACCCCGGATCACAGCTACCAGCCCCGCCAACCTTGCCGCAGGGGTATCCGTCAGCGGCAATATTTCACTTACATTCAGCCGTGCAGTTACCGGCGCAGGTGGCAAGAATATCCAGATCCGTCGCAGCGACAACAATTCCGTTTTCGCAACCATTGCCGCTAACAGCGCACAGGTGACCGGCAGCGGCACGACTACCATTACCGTTGACCCGGCAACGGACTTCGCCGGTACGACCGGCTACTATGTGACAATCGATAAAGCCGCGTTTGTGGATTCGGAAGGCCGTATTTTCGAGGGTATCAGTAACAATACCACATGGAGGTTTACCACCGGGGCTGCACCAGTGGCGCCTACAGTGACAACCGGGGCTGTGAGCGATATTGCGTTAACAACTGCCCTGCTGAGCGGTACGGTGACGGCCGATGGCGGTGTTGCCGTGACCGAGCGGGGCTTTGTCTGGAGTACCTCCGCAGCACCTACCACTTCGTCCAATAAGGTGGTGGTGGGTTCGGGAACCGGTGCTTTCAATACGACGGCGACGGGACTCCCGCAGGGAACGCAGATCTATGTACGGGCGTACGCCATTAACGCCAAAGGCACTTCCTACGGCAGCGAGGCAGATTTCTACACCCAAACGAGTATATCGTCCATTACTCCGCTGGATGCCAGCCCTGGTAGCGCAAGTTCTGTGACCTACCAGGTGATATTTGCGCAGAGCGTGGTCTCGGTGGATGCTACTGATTTCACGCTGACCACCAGCGGCGTTTCCGGTGCATCCGTTTCCGGCATTTCCGGTTCGGGCACTACCTATACGGTTACCGTGAACACCGGAAGCGGCAATGGAACTATTAAGCTGAACTTTACCGGACTGACCGGCACGGTACCGAATGTGAATGCTGAATTTACCACGGCAGGTGCCTACACGATTTATAAAGTTTCGAACGCCGGCGATTATTACAGAAGCGCGGGACCTAACGGACTCTGGACTACGCCAGGGAGTTGGGAATCATCCCCGGACAACAGCTTCTGGATTACGGCTACATCTTCTCCGGGCAATGGTGCAGCCGGGACGCTCATTGCCGGTGGGCATACGATGCGGATTCCGGGTGCGACAGACCTCAATATCAATAATCTCACGATAGATGGCGTGTTATACTCCGGCGATGCCCAGTTGAATCTGCAAGGCAACTTTACCAACAACGGGACAGTCCGGGGGAATGGCACATTCAGTGGCCTTGGGATGACGAACGCAGGCTCGCTTTCACCGGGAGAATCGCCCGGGGCCCTCGGCTTCACAAGCGGACTGGCCAACCAGGGAACCCTGGTGATGGAGATCGGCGGCACGGTGGCAGGT
The DNA here is from genome assembly GCF_039540405.1 of Ravibacter arvi. Classification (NCBI taxonomy): domain Bacteria; kingdom Pseudomonadati; phylum Bacteroidota; class Cytophagia; order Cytophagales; family Spirosomataceae; genus Ravibacter; species Ravibacter arvi. The sequence goes on along the minus strand of NZ_BAABEY010000021.1, from coordinate 24,095 downwards.
ACGGGTTATGACCAGGTCAAAACCGGCACATTTACTGCCGGAGGCAGCTTGTCGGTATCATTGATCAATGGTTTTACGCCTGCGCTCGGCGATGCGTTTATCCTGGTGGATGCATCCGCCATTACCGGTACCTTCTCCACACTGGACCTTCCCGATATTACTCCCCGCGTTTGGGAAACCAGTTATGAAAACGGCAATTTCACAATCACGGCAGTGAACGACCCCATGCCGGTTACGCTTGTGAGCTTTACAGCTTCGAGGAAGGAATCGGCGGTGGAGCTGACTTGGAGCACTTCCAGCGAGATCAACAGCAGCCATTTCGAGATTCAGCGTAGTCCGGACGGTAAGTTCTGGAAAAACATCGGCACGATTGCTGCGCGTAACTACAGCCCGGAAATTCTGCGCTATCGTTTCGCCGATACGCTTCCTGCACATGCCGTCAACTTTTACCGCCTCCGCATGGTGGATACCGACGGTACGTTTGCGTTCAGCAGGATCGAGCGCGTACGCTTCGCTGAGTCAAGACAACAGATTAGGGTCTATCCCAACCCGGCTACCGAACGGATTTTCCTGGATGCAGCGAACGCGGAAGACATTCAGTCGGTGGAGGTTTATTCGGTTTCGGGCATACTGCATTCTGTGGGTAGGTATACGCAGGCGGGCATTGACGTAAAAGCGCTGCCGCCAGGAATTTTTCTCCTGAAAACGACAAGCGCCAATCGCGAAGTGAGGACTTTCCGTTTTGCAAAACACTGATAAAGTGTTTTAATTAAATTCTGCCTCGTCGCGTCAGGATATAACAGCCGGGAGTATTTGTGTTTATCACGCTTCTCCCGGCTCAATTGCTTATTGCTGACCTTCTAAACCGGTCTTCAGAGAATGCGTTGAAACAAAGCTTCGTTCCGCTGCATAAATGTTCAGGATACGGAAACTGTCCCAAAGGGGATGGTTCGTAGCTTCCGGAAGTTTATTCCGCGCAGCAAACCAAGAGACCGGAACCGTCGCGAAGCAGACAAGAACAGCCGGATTGTATTGGTTTTAGTTTAAATTGCTATCTTCAAACGGCGGGCAAACAGACGCCGCCCTGTAGAATGAGGCGGGCGGGTATCAGTTGCTTTTGCGGCCTGGAGCGCGACTTTAATCAACAATAAACTGAAATGAAATTAGCAGGCACCTGTATTTTGCTTTTAATGCATTTGTTTACTTTTTCACAGACCCGGCCTACAACAATAAATATCGGAATAGATAGCCTGCTGGCAGCGCAAAACCTGGCCGGTGCGGTATGGGCAGTCGTGGACGGAGACCGGATTGATTACGGAGGAACGGGTTTGAAAAACCTCGGAACCGGTGAGAAAATCGATAAAAATGACAAAGTCCATGTCGGTTCCATTACCAAAACCGTGCTGGCGTTGGGCATACTGCGGCTGGCTACGGAAAACCGGTTACATATCGACGATCCTGTACGGCGTTATTTACCGGGGCTGCCTTTGAATAACCCATGGGAGTCTGCAAATCCTGTAACGGTAAGGCATCTGCTTGACCACACCTCGGGCCTCAGCGACATACGGTTATGGCATTTTTTCAGCGACACATCCACTCCCGATGCGCCTCTCAGTGAATTTTATAAAAGAAGCCCCGATGTTCTTAAAATTAATACCCGACCCGGCACCGTGTTTTCATACTCCAATATGGGCTACACCGTGCTGGGAATGCTGATAGAGGCCGTGGTTGGAGAATCCTACGAAACCTACCTCGATAGGAAGCTGCTTCAACCCCTCGGCCTGGAAAACAGTACTTTCCGGTTCGTCTCTCAAAACGCCGACAAACGGTTGGTGATGGGGCATTTTGACAATGGTGACCCGGCGCCTGCCATGCCCATGTACGTCCGTCCTGCCGGGCAGTTCACTACCACCCCTTCGGATATGGGGAAACTCCTGAAGTTCATTCTCGATGAAGGGCGGCTAAACGGAACCGGATTTATCCGCAAGGAATTTATCGGTAAGCTGGGAATCCCGGCAAAAACCATCGCGTCTGAAAACGGACTGAAAAACGGGTATGCGTTCGGGGCTGTCTCCAGGGATCGCCACCGCGTGACAGGCATTGCCCATTCCGGAAATATTGTTGGATTTCACGCGATGTATTACCTCTTCCCCGGGTTGAGAAAGGCTTTTTTTATATCGCACAATATGGACAGTGAGACTGCTGATTACGAAGTGTTCAACCATTTTTTGATTCATTGCCTGGGTATTCCGCCGGAACCTGTGGAACGCGACAGGCCTTATATCGCCGGAAAATCCAAAAAGTGGGATGGGTATTATGTGCCGTTACTTACCCGGATAGAGCCGATGAGACTTTTTGATATAATCGGTTCGCATGTATGGGTGAAGGCTGTACCGGAAGGAATGTCGCTTGCGCCTTTTCAAAAAAAAGAAACAATGTTGAAGTGGGAGAAGGATCAATTGTTTCGCGGGGAAGACAAAACCAATGTCTCGCATTTGTTTTACGAAGGGAAAAACGGGGAGAAATACCTGACTACGGGAATACTGACGCTGGAGAAAACGAACGGGTGGAAGATATTCGGGATCGCGCTGAGTTTTGTCATTGGCGCGCTGGGCTGTTTGCTTCTCCTGCTTTCGGGAATTTACAAATTGGCCGGAGCCGGGAGAGAATTTTTTAAGGAACCGGTTTTCTGGGTGTTTGCAGCCGTGTTCCTGGTTGTTGCTGCAGGCACGGGCGTGCTTTTCAACGGGGTAATTCATATAGGAAATAAAAACGCGGTGACGTTCCTGCTCTTTCTCGCAACTATTTTGTTACCGGCGGGCAGCCTGGTTTCACTCGCGTTGTATGCAAAAAGAATAAAATATAATCTCATGAAACCGGGTTTATGGATCACGGTAAGTGTGCTGCAGCTTGCCGTGCTGCTATGGTGTTACGGCGTTATTCCTTTTGCGACGTGGAGATAATCTGCTGTTCTCACGGTTCCATAATAAGTCGCAAATAGGATCAGCCCGCGCAAAACCTATAAAAAGTAGCTGTTTTTCTTGGTTTCTTTTCTTCGTTCATGGTAAAACGGATCCAGGCTTTTGCGCTGTCTGTTCGGAATTCAGGCGGGACGTCAGCTCTATACCATGTTGTTGAATCCGTCCAGATAAACGTTCCTCCACACTGTCCGCACATGGTGCCATCGTAATTCCCGATAATTACCGCCTGTTCTTTTGGTTGAACTTCCGAACAGTTTGTGAACAGCGCGCCTAATACCGGAACTACAAGTAAGTTCTTTTTCATAAGTTGAGGTTTTGGTAATTGACCTGTCCAGTTGGCAGAAGGTTGGAACTTGGGCAAGGGAGATCGTTCAGGAACTTCGTTTTAATGGATTCCGGTTGCTATTTACGACTCCGTTTACCTATGGTTAATTTTCGCATCAGATCAGCTTTTGCGGATTCAGGAACAACAAGCGGCGTGGTAATATCCTGAAGCCAGAGGCAACTCCCTTCGATCCGGTCAACAAGATGGAGATTAACAATCAGGGAGCGGGACAGCCTGTAAAAAACGGGCGGACTGAAATAGTGCTCTATTTCGGCTATGGAAAGCTGAACCGTTCTGGGTGTCTTTTTATAGACCTCAAAAAGATGGATGGAGTGTGTGCTTTTCCGGGTGGCGATATAAGCCACTTCCGCCTTGACGATTTTTTCAAATCCTTTTTCTACCGGTAAAAAGATGTGATTTTGCGATGGCCCCTCCGACTCTTTAGGCTGCATGCTGAAATTTTGCCAGGCGAGCTCCACCATGCGGACCAGGTCAGGTGCTCTGAAGGGTTTGGTGAGGTAAGCCGCAGGGGTAAAATTTCTCCTGGCGCGAATATAAGTTTCGTTTTCCGTACTTCCCGTAAGGACTACAATCGGTACCTGCCGATGTGCCAGTATCTCCTGAGCCGTGGCGATTCCATCACGGGAACCCGCCAAATGGATATCCAGTATCACAATGTCCGGCATATACGTTACTGCCGCCGAGAGGGCATCATTGAACGAACGTGCGCATGCCGGGACCGTATGGCCTGCCTTTTCCATTGTCCGCCTGAGGTCTTCCGCCACCAGGATTTCGTCTTCTATAATCAGAACGGAGAGTGATTCCATTGATAACAAATAGTCTATATCTCAATAATTTATCACCATTACAAGCGATTCGGTACAGGATCGGAGGGGAAATCCATTATAAAAACTATTCCTCTGTCGTAATAATACGTGAATTGCGCATACAATTGTTCGGCCTCCATTCGGATCAGTTTGATTCCGAATCCGGGAGATGGCATCGTTAGTGCCTGCCTGAATGCAGCAGTAACTTCACCGACCTTTTTTTTTGGCGCTACCGGTTGCATTTCAGCGTATAGTCCCTGTATTCCCGGGCCGTTGTCGGCGATTTCGAGATGAAAATGACGTTTGTTGTTTTTTCTGTAGGTATTGCATTGAAGCCGGAGCGCCGGGTCAGGTATTCCGGGAAATGCATATTTGCATGCGTTGGTAACCAACTCATTGACAATCAGTCCTAGATGGGCAGCCTGATCGGGAGAGAGGTAAATATCATCGATCAAAAAATCGGTGGAAACCTCCCTCAGTCCATAGGTATTAATTACACCGGTTACCAATTCTTCGAGGAAGTCGGGGACAAAAACCATGGCCAGTTGCTGGCCGTCGTACAGCTTTCTATGGAGAATCCCGATGGTTTCCACCCGCAGGCGGCTTTCTTCGATGGCCCGGAGCGCCGCAGGATCTGAGAGTTCGCTGGATTGAAGACTGAGCAGGCTGGACACCGCCTGCAGGTTGTTCTTGACGCGGTGATTTTGTTCCTTGACCAGTAGCTCGTTCTGGCGACTGATCAGCAGGTTCCTTTTGTAAAGGCGATAGAAAACCAGGCTCATTCCGGCCATAACAATCAGAAGAGCGAAAGAGACAACCAGGAATCTCTGCTGCGCTAATAAAGCACGATTGCGAAGGGCGAGCTCAGTATCCTTGGCTTTTAACAGGATGTCTTTCTTTTCCATTTCATACTCTTTTCCGAGCCTGCTGATTGCTCCGTCGCGGTCTGCCGTATAATTTGAAACCTGGAGCTGGTGCGCCCGTTCATTCATTTCGTATGCCTTTTTCCAGTTGCCGGTAAGGCGATAATACCGGGAATACGCGCTCTGGAACCTGTCCAGCAGCCATAGCACGTTGAACGGGTTATGGTCGTAGATTTTTTGAGCCTCATTGAGGTGCGCAAGTGCGGCAGCCGGTCTGTTAAGATCGAGCAGGATTTGGGCGAGGTCTATCTTTGTGACCATCAGCTCACCATCTTCCTTCTTCAGCGTATAGTAATCAGTCGCAACGTTGAAATTCTCGAATAAATGGCTGGTATCCCGGAAACTCTTCCATTTATAGGTAGCCAGGTCCCTGCTGATGCCTGCGATAATAGCTGAATCCCCCGTTCGGTGCCCGATTTGAACGACTTTTTGCAGGTAATACAATCCGCTGTCCGGTCGCGGTCCTGGCAGGTTCGGTTTTTTACCTTTATCCGACCAGTCCCGTTCGTGCATGCTCCTCATATTTCCATAAGCGCGACAAAGGTTTTTGTAGTCCTTGAGGCGCCTCGCCATGTCCATACCCAGGCGCGTAAGCCTCATACATTCTGCATAGTTGCCCTGCGTATAGGCATTGGTGAAAAGCCGCAGATAGAGCCGGCTCAGCTCTCTTGAATCGCCGCGGGGTTCGAGGATTTTAAGGGATTTGTAAAACCATTTATTTGAAAGCAGGATATCTCCCGTTGCTTCGTAGGTTTTGCCGTACAGGTAATAGGCTTCAGCCATCAGCAACGGGTCTTTTTTTGCAATTGCCTCCCGGTAGACGGTGTCCGCATAGAGTAGCTTGTGAGGCTGTGGAGCCAGGAATATTCCTTTTTGCGAAACACCCGAACGGGGGCACAACCACGCGAAAGAAAATAGGAGGCAAAAGAAAAGGTGTTTCACAGAAAAGAAGCGTATCGGGTCTATGCAAAATTAAATAAATCAAAATCGCTAAAAAAGTTGGTTCGTGCCCGATTTGACCGTTTTCGTGCGGGATATACCGTGATTGGTGACAAGGCCTTGTTAGATGGCCGAAAAATGGGGAAGTTCGTTGCATCCAGGCCCATGGGAATAGTCATTTCCAGTTATGGCGCGACCCCGAAGGCCTGTTTCAGTTGAATATAGTCTGAAAGTATATTTTGTGATGTATGCGGGCTTTTTTTACGAGAGTATTTTTATTATCCCTGGTTAATCTAACCATCGTCATTACAGGGATTAAAGCATCGAACGATGAGGTAAGGGCCATAAAAGAGAAGGTCCGGAAAAACAAATTGTATGATGTACCGCTCAAGTATTACGAGGTCAGTTACCCCTACGCTTTTCTGGCAGTAAACGAAAACGATCCAAAAAAAGAAGCGAAAATCCTGAAGATACTTAAGAGGAAATCGGGCTTCAAATGGACGATTATTAAATGGTGGTCAAGATATCTTACGATAGTTCCTGAAATTCTTGTAGGAGAATATGAGCTTTCAGGGAACTATCAAAAGGGCGAACTGGCGGAGGAGATAGGAACGTCGCCCGGAAGGAAATATTCGAAAATATCATTTAGGCCCAGGTATGAGGAGGCTGTATGCCGGAAATACGGTGTGTCGCAGAAGGATTTCGATGAATTTGTTTTATTTCAGCAATTGCAGAATCAGGCGCGGTATCCCTTCGCCAGTTACAAAAATATGGCCGAGTTTTCGAGCGAGCACCGGAAGATTCCGATCGAGCCGCGGAAGATGGTGTCTGAAAAGGGATACCCGTATTATGGAAAGGTTTCTGTAAAAATGCTGGATGAAAAGAAACGTCAGGTAGGGGCTTTCGGTTACGTATATGATAAAGACGTTCAGGTTAAACCCTGGGGTGAGGAGCATACCAGGGAATATTGGTCGAATGTTTCTACGAGCACTACGACGGTAACCTACGAAGTAAGCTGTGACAAAAAGCCGGTCGGGGTCTTCCAGAATGAAGTCAATTCCGTTTCTGAATCATTTGAGGGCAATCTTGCCGGATCGATCCTCTGGACCTTGGCTGCTGAAGGAATAAAAAGATCCAATATCAGGGGGTATGAGGACGAGTTGTTTCGTATGACCCTGATCAAGGCGTGTTATTACGAAGGGGATTCGACCCATCGGGACGCCGCTCACGCAATGGAAAAGTATAAAAAAGCCCGCAAGGAGTATGAAAGCGGAAATTTTTTTCTCGCGTTTCAGTATTCCGAAGAGTCGCTCTGGCTGCGGGAAAATGCGGAATCCTATGAACTAAGGGCAGATATCTACCGGCACTTCAATTATCTTTTAGAGTCCATATCAGATTATCTGACTGCAATTGAGATCAGGAAACGCAAAGGCGATCCTTTAACCGATCTTTACCGGAAGATTGCGATTTCGATGGGCGGACTTGAATTTCAGTCGCTTAAAGACTCGCGAGATTTCTACTTCGAGCGTCACAAGACTTTGGCGACGATCAGTCCTGATATGGCATTGGCGTACATCAGGAAAGCTGACCCGGCCCTGGCCGATCAAATGCGGACACTTAGCCCTAAAGAACAGGCCCTTAAAATTGCAGCATTGAAATGAAAAGTATTGTACGTTTATTATTCTTATGCCTGACAGCTTCTACGGGCTGGTCTCAATCAATAGATTATTTTATTGGAACGAGATATCCAAAGGAGATGGAGAAGCTTCCTGAAATGTCCATGGCCAATATTGGGCACAACTTTTGTAGCGGCTGCTCCACTTATGGAGCTCATGAATTCAAAGGGGTGAATATGAATTATGAACTCGTTTCCAATTACAGAGTTAACTTTACCTGGGAGGAAGAGCTGACGCTCAATCCGTCTACAGATTCAAACGAGATCGTGTATTCGGCGTATGTTATGTATTCCGATAAGGATCAATTTGAGACGGAGGCCAAAAAATTGGACGTAATCTCAAAAAAGAACGGTGAATTCTGGTATGGTGAAAAGCCTGTCTCGCTTTTTGACAAACCCTATAACTACAAAATTAAGCGTATACAATTTGTCGGCGGCAATGGCGCTATGGTGTTGTATCGGGGTTTCAAGATCAGGTATTTTCCGGATTAGGAGACTATAAACTGAATTATGGCCGGAAGTTTTGGAATGTAATTTTAACTCTATCGCCCAGCGCTCTTTTTACACATCAGTCACCGTTTGGGTATCCGGTCAGTAGCGCCATAATGGTTGAGCCTGAAGTGTTTCTGTGGGACCGTCAGTCCGGCGGCGTCAACATCATCCGGGATTCGGTACGGACGAACCCCGGAGCCTGCAAAGGCAAGTTTTACCCTGGCCAATTTTGAAGAAAGCCTGTGGAAATATATAAGTAACTCGTCACAATATGATGCCTGGCTGGCAAACTTGGGAGAATCAAGTATTCCGCTCGCTTGGCAGAAGGCCCTACCACCGCAGCGGCGGCCGCTTTTTTTCCAAGACATCCTTTAGCATGGTGTTTTGTAACGCCAGGTCAGCATACATACGCTTGAGTTTGGCGTTTTCATCCGCGCGGCGGCCGCCTGGAGCTCTTTTGGCTCCTTGAGTTGGCTTGCTTCCATACCTGAATACTTCTACTTTAGAGCAAAAAAGAAGCCTGATTCTCTATTTGGGCTGTTCTAGATTTGGGGGATCTTAAGATGATGATGAACTAATGATCACGATGCTGGTGTTCAGTATGAGTGTTAGGAAACCTTCTTTATTAAGTTGCTCTAAGTAGTCGGATTAATTTAACTCACGTTTTTTTTGAATATTTTGTTTGTCTTTCGCAGAGTAGTACTCGTAATTACGGCTATCTGTTCTGCATATTTTGCTAAAGCACAGGCTTTCAGGAATTTGGCCGGATTGGAAGCCGGTTCAATGTCTAATGCCAGAGGGATTGTTCAGGATAAGCAGGGCTTTATGTGGTTTGCAACCTATGCAGGCCTATTCCGGTATGACTCTCACACGCTGAAAAAATACCTGCACAACTCTTCCGATCCCAATTCTATTTCGTCCGACATGCTGAATGCCGTCTTCTGCGACTCGAAAGGTGACCTTTGGGTGGCCGGAACGGGCGGACTCGATCGGTATAACCGGGAGACAGACAATTTTACGCACGTCGATCACAATCTGCTTAACACAAACCCCGAACTCAATAACAACATCTATACAATAGCGGAAGACCGCGATCACCGGATATTGGTGGGAACGCCTTTCGGCTTAAATAGTATCATGGTTGCAAAAGGTGGAATAAAGGTGACCTATATTCTTCACCGTACTTTTGAGGGGCTCGACAAGGATATTTTTTCAGTAAGCCAAACAAGCGAGGGTGATTTCTGGGCGGGAAGCGATAACGGCTTGGTCCATGTACCCGCTAATGGAAATCCTCCGAAAGTCTTTCATTTCAAATCAGCCAATAAATCGCCGCTGATTAATGATTTCCGTACACAGTATCTGGATGAACGAAACGTAATCTGGCTGGGGCCAAGCTCCGGCGGGATTGTTCATTTTGACATAGCGACGAGGACGTTTAGTCCAATGAAAGACTTCGTCGCCCCAGACGGGGTGACACCCGTTGTAAGCTGCATCTTGCCCGAGCGTTCGGGAAAGCTTTGGATCGCAACGCATTCCGGGCTGGCTTTGTTCGATCCTGTTAGCCGAAAGACAACCTGGTATAGAAATCAGCCTGGTAACATTTATAGTCTGGCCGATAACAACATCCAAACCATGTGTGTGGATCGTCAGGGCGGAGTATGGCTCGGAACTTACTATTTTGGGATCAGTAATTTCTATCCGGATGCTCCCCGTTTCCTTCCATGGCCATTTACAGTGAGCGGCATCTCCGATGTTCGCTATGCCAATTCATGGATGGGCAATAGCAAGGATGGCAAACTTTGGGTAATCGGAAAAGATCAGAAAAAATTGCTCCTGTTTGACACCTCGGGCATGCAGACGAGATCGTTCGACATGAAATTACTACCCTCCTCCGACTATTATCATTTTTACATTGACGGGAACAACACGCTCTGGGCGGCAGGAAACACAGTGCTGACAAGCCTCGACCTTAATTCAGGGAGCTATCGCCATTACCCTACTGCGGCCAGCGGAAGTTACAAAGCGGTGGATGATGGTAGAGTGCACGAGATTCTGGAAGATTCCGGAGGCCGGTTTTGGCTGATAGGTACTTTCGGAGCATTATTGTTTGACAAGCATACGGGCCGGTTCAGAAAATGCAAGTCTGTCAGCTACGCCCACAGTGTATTGGAAGATTCGAAGCAAAATATCTGGATAGGCGGCGGTGATGAGGTATTTGTACTCAAAAATGGCGAGGTCGATTTTTGAGGAATTGGCTACAGACAAAAGCAGGGGAGCCGGAAATTTTGCTGCGGTATGGCGATTGACGGAAGACAAGGCAGGCAAGATATGGGCAGTAACCCGGCAAGGTTTGCAGAGCTTTGACCACTCTTCGGGGACATTCCGACCCGACCCGGGAATAACGCTTTCAAAAATCGAAGATATCCAGATAGACAAAAATGGTTATTTCTGGCTGGCCACTGAGGCCGAGTTGACACGTTATCATCCTGAAAAACGGACCTTGCAAACTTACGGCTACCAGGATGGCCTCCCTTTCAATGGAATTTCGCGGCCCGCGTCGAGCGTGAAAAGTGCGTCGGGGATGCTTTATTTTACAACCAACAAAGGGATTTTTCAATTCTCGCCAAGCCAGGTGACAGCAAGGACCGGTGATTCACAATTGGTATTAACACAGCTGAAATTATTGGACCGGGAGATGAAGGCCGGTGATGACACAGGTTTGCTCGAGCGAAACCTCGATCACACCCGGGAATTGACCATGCGTCATGATCAGAACATCTTTTCTATTAGTTTCGCACTGTTGAGTTTCCCAAGATCGGAACGAAACCGGTATGCTTACAAGCTGGAAGGATTCGACAATACCTGGACCTACACGAGTAGCCAACCTGCTACTTATATGAACCTGCCGCCGGGAAACTACGTGTTTACGGTAAGGGCTGCGAACGGGGATGGCTACTGGAACCCTGAACCGCTCCGTCTGAAAATCAACGTACTGCCACCCTGGTGGAAAACCTGGTATGCCGGCCTGGCCTATATTCTGCTGATTGCTGCCACTGTGTATGCAGTGACAAGGTTTTTCTGGCTCCGCAGCTCGTTCCGAAAGGAAAATGCGCTGAACCAGATTAAACTCGACTTCTTCACCAACCTATCCCACGAAATCAGGACGCACCTTTCGTTGATTTCTGGGCCCATGCAAAAAGCCTTTCAGCATGCATACGATGGTAAAACCGTTGAACATTATTTTGGATTTGCCAAAAATAATTCTGACCGTTTGCTACTACTGGTCAATGAGCTGCTCGACTTCCGTAAGGTCCAAAGCGGCGGGGTGAGGCTCCAAGTCCGGGAATATGATGTCGTCAAAATCATGAAAGGAACCCTTGCCGCATTCGAGCATATCGCGAAAGAAAAGGACATTGAAACGATGTTGGTATGCCCGGACACACCGGTGCTGTTGTGGCTGGACCAGGCCCAGATGCAGAAAGTATTTTATAACCTGCTCAGCAATGCATACAAGTTCACCTCCGAAGGCGGCGGGGTAGTAGTACGCATTGTAGAAGTCAGTAATGAGGTGAGCATTGCCGTTCAGGACAACGGCAGAGGCATAGCCGTTGAGCACTTGCGGAAACTATTCACTTATTACTACCAGGCGGATTCGGAAAAGCCCGGTTATGGAATTGGTTTGGCGCTTTCAAAAAGTATTGTGGAACAGCATCGCGGCGCCCTTACTGCCGAGAGCTGTCTGGAGACTGAAACTACGGCTGGCGGTACAACGTTAACGATTCGGATGCTCCGTGAAAACCGGCACTTTTCCCCCGAGGAAATCGCACCGAAAAACACTGATTACATTGACAGCAGGTTAACAGAAACTGCGGCAAAGTCGCCATCCTCCCTCGTAGGCGCCTCTGCAAAAAAAGCCAATACGATCCTGATTGTCGAGGATAATGACCAGTTACGCGTGTTTATCAGGGAGCTTTTCGAAAGCGAATTCAACACGCTCGAAGCCGAAAACGGTCTTCGCGGTTTACAACTTGCAAATGAGCATCTTCCCGACATCATCCTGTCGGACATCATGATGCCAGATATGAACGGGCTGCAGTTATGCAGCCAACTGAAAGAGAATATTACGACTTCACATATACCAGTCATGCTATTGACGGCAAGGGCACAGAACCAGCAAATCATCGAAGGGCTCGCTTCCGGAGCTGATGATTATCTTGTTAAGCCGTTCGATCCGAGGATTCTTGAGTTAAAGGTGAGCAACTTGATCCGATTGCGAGACGATTTCAAAGACCGTTATCGTCAGTCTGTCTTAACGGACCATGACGAGTGGGGAAGGAACATTGCCAAGGACAAGAACGAGGAATTCATCATCAAACTTAGCTCGCTTGTTAAAGAGCATATTTCCGATCGCGATTTTGGAGTCAATGAGCTTGCTACGCAGATTGGAATGAGCGTATCGGCATTGTATAGAAAATTGAGGTCGCTTACGGGGTTGACAATCAATGGATTCGTGAAAGAGATTCGATTTAATGAAGCCAAAAAGCTACTCGATTCGGGTGTTTACAACGTCAGCGAGATAAGCACGATGATCGGTTTTGAGGGCAGCAAATACTTCAGTGCAGAATTAAAAAAAATTTATGGTAAAACGCCGACCGAGGCTAAAAAGGATAATGAGCGCTAGCGTGACCCTGCTTGTCTATCCGGACATTGCGCCTGAAAGTCATACGTATTCCAACTGATGGGTATCCGTACGCATCCTCATTTTTGCCAAACAGAACCGGGTGAAAAAAAAGATCAGCCAGGTGTCCGGAATCGGTGCCTTGCAGCGATGTGAATCGCGGGTTGTTAGAATGATGGTGGTCGGTCCACCGAAAGAAATGACAGGCGGATCTTTCAAGCCACTTTATCGTGCTTTTCTTTAAAACGTCAGTACTCTGAGCAAGTATCTTATCCCTTAACCTATAGATCGGATTGCTTAAACATGATCATCTGGGTTTTTTATGTCTCAATCATTTATCAATGCCTGAGTCGGATTCATCAGTGCTGCGGTAAGGGATTGATAACTAATAGTCAATAACGTTACCGAAAATATAAGAATTGCGGCACCAATAAAGACTCCGTAGCTAATGTTGATGTGATAAGCAAAGTTTTGAAGCCATCGATCAATTAACCACCAGGCAGCAGGAAATGCAATGAAGACTGCAATTAAGACAAGAATTAGAAAATCTTTGGCTAGCATCGAAACTACATTGCCAACCGTTGCTCCAAGTACTTTTCGCACGCCGATTTCTTTCTTGCGCCGATTTGCTGTAAAAGCCGCAAGTCCATATAATCCGAGACAAGAAATAATAATCGCCAGCACGGCAAAGTAACGGGCAAGTTCGCTCACCAGCTTTTCAGACGCATACTGGACCTGAAAATCGTGATCTAGAAATTGGTAGTTAAATGAATACCCTGGATTGAATGTTTTATAAAAATCCTGAATGCGTGTGATGGTTTCCTGCTCCTTTCCCGCGCTTATCCTGGCCATAACCAACATGGTTTCCTGAGGGGAAAAATAAAGAATAAAGGGCCGGATTCCTTGATGCAGCGAGTTAAAATGAAAGTCTTTGACCACGCCTACAATGTGTCTCTCAGCGTTGCCAAACATGACAGTTTTTCCGACCGGGTCACTTAACTCCATAGCTTTTACCGCGGCTTCATTGAGAATGATACTGGATGTTTCGGTTCCGTACTGCCGGGAAAAACTGCGCCCTTCCGCCATCTTTATACCCATCGTCTCGATCAAATCGAAATTGACCGGCATTTTAAAAAAGCGGATTTTGTCATCTTCATTTTTTCCGTCCCAGCGCACGCCAGATCCATTTCCAGGCAGCATGGCAGGCAAAATGATTTTCTGCTGAATGCTCGAAGCATTTATAACTCCCGGTAGGTTTTTTAATTGGGACAGAAAAGCTTCGCCCTGCGCAGCTACACGCCCTTCCATTTCGAAATAAATGACGTTGTCTTTGTCATATCCCGGATTCTTGTGCTCTAAAAAATGAATCTGTTGATACACTACAAATACTGAAACAATGAAAATGACCGAGACGGTGAATTGGAAAACTACCAGCCCCTTTCTGAGTAGCAACTCGCTGAAGGGACTGACTAACCCGCCTTTTAGAGAAAATGCAGGATTAAACTTCGAAAGATAGAATGCAGGGTAGCTACCGGCGAGCAGACCAGTCACCAATGTAATTACGAGTATTGTCCCAAGGCTTTTTAGTTCAAAATGCAAGGAAAGGTCTTTGCCGATTACATTGTTGAAAGCCGGAAGCAATGCCCAAGTAATCAATATTGCAATCGCGAGTGCCAAAAAACTTAGTATCAGCGATTCGCTTAAAAATTGAAATATGAGCGTAGACCGGTCTGCTCCAAGTGCTTTTTTAACTCCCACTTCTCGTATGCGCATAGCGGCTTTGGCCGTAGACAGGTTCATGAAATTAATACAGGCGATGATCAGTATGATGAGTGCGACGATGATAAACAGGCGAACATAGGTGATTTTGCCGCCGGCCTGCACACCATTTTCATAATTTCCAAACAGGTAAGCGTCAGAATATTTACGTAAAAACAATCGCGAAGTGGAGTCGTTGAAACTGGTCCTGGCAAGAGCTGCCATCTTTTCATTTAATAAGTTAATATCTGCTCCTTCTTTCAAAACAATAAGGTTGTTGAAAGGGCCACTACTTGCCCGGGTAGTACCAGGTGGTATGATCTGGTTCCAGGCGTCCATTGACAGCAAAAAATCGTATTGTTGGGAAGAATTCTTCGGAAAGTCGCTAAAAACCCCACTGACTAAACACTTTTCGGAGTACGCCTGCCATTTCCATACCAGGACTTTTCCCATTGCAAGTTCGGGAGACTTAAACAGCCGGGTAGCCAGTTTTTCAGAGATGGCAATAGACATTTTATTAGCCAAAACCTTTTGCTTGTTGCCTTGAATTAATGGAAAAGACAAGGCCTGGAAGTAATCGTTACTGGCAAAATTCCCGACAGCACTGACTGTATTATCGCCAGAAGATAAACTAAACCTCTGAAACCAGGCCGCAGGTGTTGTCATTACAGCCGTTTCGACCTCTGGCATTGTATTCAGGATGGTTTCTCCAATATATTCACCGGTACTGTTTGAAGTCGCAATGCCATCACCAATCTTTTCATGGATCATGACCTCGTAAAGACGGCTGTCTTTTTCGTGAAATTTATCGAAAGCAAATTCAGCATTTACCCATAGTCCGATCAGCAAAGCTGATGCCAGGCCACTGGACAAGCCAATAATATTGAGCAGCGAAAATTGCCGGTCTTTCAACAAGCGGCGGCTGGCGGATTTAAATTGATTGCGAACGAGGTCGAAATTCAGCATTTTTCTTCGATGTCTGATATGACACTTTCATGGTCAGCCAATATTAACATTTTTTTTTAAGCACAATATTTATTTGCGCTCTTTCTGATCGTTCAGGCAACCGGGGTTCCTCGTCGGAAGGTTATATAAATCAACTGAGGCAGGCTCACAAGCCAAGGGTTAAGACTTCCGCTGCCTCATTCTCCTTCTTAAAAGTGCAGGACGTCAAGTAAATATCCTCATCCTTAAGCACTCCGCCTACAACGTCGTACTGCTCTTTGACTTCACAGGCCATATTCAATGATAGCGGGTTCGGGGGGAGGGGGCTTGCAAGCGGAGCTAAGCGACTCCTGTGTCTGCTCCTCCTGGCAGGTTATGCTGGCAAAGCATTTAGTGAAAAAACTGCGGAAAGCGAAAGAAAGAATGTATCATACTTGCAACATTGTTGCAAGTATGATACATTTGCAACAATGTTGCAAGTATTAAGGTCCATTTGCGGAATGTGCCCATTCCAGGTATTAAAAGCTACATCTCTCTTTATTTTTTTCGCTCTAAGTATGAAGTTATTTACAAAAGTAATTTTCAGAAGACTACCCGCAGTAGTGGTAGTGTGTTTGACCTCGGTTCCGGCGTGGGCCCAGACTACAAAAAACGGTACACTTTCCGGGAAACTGACAGATAGATCGGGAGAAGTCATAACCGGAGCAAGCATCAATACGGCAGACCGGCTATACGTGACTTATTCCAATCAAAGCGGTGAGTTCCGTTTGATATTGCCTGAAGGAAGACACATAATGACGATATCACATCTGCGTTTCGGTGCAACAAGTTACCCGGTGGAAATCTTATCCAATACAGTCACTAACTTGTCGCCTGTACTTGAAGAAGCAACGAATGGGTTGAACGACATTGTGATATCGGCGTCAGCGACGCCTTCCGAACTACGCACTATCGCTTCCAATATTTCCATATTGAAAGCGGGTCAGCCCGAGCTTCGTCAAATGCAGACGATCGATGATGCCCTCCAATTTATCCCGGGAGTGACCATAGACCGCAATCGCGGGTTGACCACTACCGGTACTCATACGGCTGTGACCATGCGCGGCACGGGTTCGGCCAATAGAACATTAATACTGAAAGACGGCATTCCCATCAACGATGCGTATACTGGCGGAGTGAGCGAGTGGAACTCTATGGCGACTGGAAGTATAGCCCGCATAGAGGTTGTGCGTGGCCCGGGATCAGCCATACACGGTTCCAATTCGATGGGCGGAACGATCAACCTTGTGACCGCTTCTCCTACCGAAAAACCTACATTGGGGGTGGATCTACGCTATGGATCGATGAATACCCTGCAGGCCGGCGTCAAAGCCGGCAAGGCATTTAAGAGTGGGTTCGGTATTATGGTGTCCGGCGAGTACAAAAAGACCGATGGGTATCGGTATATGGCTGACAGCTTGTGGCGTGACTATTTTAAGACGCCGAGTATGGAATTGTTCAATGTGAATACCAAACTGGTCTATCAGATCGATCCTGCCTCGAAACTGGAGGCTGTTGTGGATCATCATCTTCAGATGCCCCTCTCAGGGACCTCCACGATCTATGATGATAAAACCACCATTACCAATTCACTGCTACGGTATATAGCCGGGAAAGGCGCTGTAAACATAGAAGCAACCGGGTATATCAATACGCAATTGCGTGTGTCGGATGCGAATCAATGGAACAATGTCGACAAGGCATACAGCAAGGACAACTATGATTCAAGGACACCGGTGGATATCTATGGCTTTATCGGAAAAGTCAGCCGAAGTTTCGGCAGTCACCTGATTACCACCGGAGCCGATCTTAGGTACACTTCCGCTTCAACCAGGCGATTTAACTACGGCTCCGGGTACCAGAATTTTTCAGGAGGTCAGAATTTCCTTTCTTTTTTTATCAATGACGACCTAAAGATTGGGAGCAAGGTGAATGTAAATGTAGGGGTGAGATACGACAATTGGCAAAACCTTAACGGAAGGCTGTTTGACAGTACTTCTGGAGAAGAGATACACCTTGAATACGATAAAGCGTCGGCCAGCGTTTGGTCGCCTAAAGTCGGCGTGGTATATCAGGCATCTCAGAAGCTTCGTTTTCGTACACAATTTGCACAAGGATTCCGCGCCCCGGCCATTTACGATCTCTACATTTCGGGTCCCCTCGGGTCTTCCTTTTTTCGCCTCGGGAATCCCGATCTGAAACCCGAGAGGATGGTCTATTCGGTTGAGTTGGGAAGCGACCTCTACTTAGGTAATATCGAGTTAACCTTGACTGGTTATCTTTCACAATACAGAGATTTTGCGGAAAGAGTAGAAGTAGACGCCTCGAAGCTCCCGTCCTATCTTGATCCGGGAGGATTGCCCGTAAGGCAATTCACCAATATCGGGCAGGTGAATCTCGGGGGAATCGAAAGCTCGCTCCGCTATTTATTGACAAAACACTTTACGCTGATCGGCAGTTATTTCTATAATCATTCCCGGATCGCCAAATATGAGACCAATCCGGACTACGTCGGAAATGAAATGAACGGAAATCCCAGACATACTGTCAGTGGAGGCTTAGTGTTCGACTTACCCGCTAAACTGTATGCAGCAATATGGGTAAGAAGCACTTCCAAGAGCTTTGGAAACCTAGAAAACTCCGCCAACCGCGTCATGGCGCCTGTTACTACAGCTGATCTGAAGGTAAGCTACCAGCTGAAGCGATTTACGTTGAATGCCAACGCGCTCAACCTGCTTGACAAATTGTATTTCGGTAGTTATACATCTCCTACCAGCTACCAGTACGCTCCGCGGAGGTCGGTAAACTTGGGCATTTCTTTTAGCCTGTAAAAAACAGTATAACATGCACGAATGGGTCGGAATACTGCTGGCACTGGCAGGCATATTGTGCAGATTGTGGTTGGGGAAAGTCCTGAAACGGGCTGACTCACCGATCTGGTTGCAGACAGTTTTAGCTAACGCGGCGCTTATTCCGACCGGGTACGGACTTTTCCTTCTGGCCAGCCTTTTTTGGAACGGCAGCCCGACTGCGACAGCCGATATGGGACAGAATTCATCGTTGACGCTGTCTTTCACCCTCTCTCTACTGATTTTGGGCATCAGCTTTAGTTCTGGTATCCTTTTTAATTGTAATAAAAAATAATCATGCTAACGTACATCGAATCCTTCTTATACCAGTTTGCAGTCGCGTTATCGTATCCGGTTTTTGTCAGTTTAGCCCTCATGATCCTGTGGTCAGTTTACAGTATGGGCGATTTTCTGAGGGAGTGGATCCAACGGCGCCACGGTAACGCGGATCCGGGGCAATCCTTTATCAGAACTTACTCCACGCACTTGGACAAAGCCCTTTCAATGCCCGAAACGGCCGATATACACATCACCAGGTTGGTCAGATTATGGGAGAAAGATAAGATTAGTCGTCTGGACCGTGTACGTTTTATGGTTAAAGTAGCACCGTCCGTCGGACTGATCGGTACGCTGATCCCGATGGGCGTCGCCCTTTCTTCGCTTTCCACCGGCGACCTGATGAGTATGTCTTCCAATATGGCCAACGCCTTCACCGCTACCATCGCCGGACTAGCCTGTAGCGTAATGGCTTATCTTATTTCACAGGAAAGAGAAAAGTGGCTGAAAACTGATTTTCTTGAAGTGGAAACCCGGATGGAAGAGCTGCTCCGCGCCCGGGAGCGCCATGAAGTCGCAGGCGAAAACGGGCCTGTCATGAAAATAGAAACACTTGTCAAACATTGGTTCACACTATGAGATTGCTTGGAAAACGCACCGAACAGGATACTCCCCTGGAAGATCCCGTCAGCGGGGTAGCCAACCTTTTCGACCTGAGCGTGGTGCTGATTGTTGCCATGATTTTTGCGCTGGTGTCTACGCTGGACATGCTGGATATGTTCACTGAATCGGATGTAACCTATACCAAACAGGCTGCTAACGGAGAGATCGAGATTATCGAGAAAAAGGGAAAGGAAATCAAAGTAAAAAAGATAACCAAAGACCAGTCGTCCGGTAAGGGGGAGCGACTGGGGACAGCCTACAAGCTGGAAGACGGACAGGTGATCTATGTGCCGGAATAACAAGCAAAATGTTGCCCAATCGGGGGCCACAAAGAGCGGAAGGATCTGTGGATTTCGCAAAACTCATAACCCCATTTATATAGATTAAACTCATGAAAGATATAATTGGGCAGGTTAGAAAAACAATGCTGCGTCCTTTAGCTGCATTTACACTGCTTTGGATAGCAAAAACTGCGTCGGCAGAAAAAATCAGTATAATCGTGTCCGACAGCTACGCCGCCGTAGCTTACCGCGTTTCGGAGAACCTCGAAAAATCGTTGCCGGAATTTTCGGATAAATACGAGCTGAAGGTTTATTCGCAGGGCCACTATCAGGAGAGAGAGCTCTCGCATGTGGCCGAATCAAAGCTGATTTTTGTCTATGTGCACCAGGGAGGTCTTGTGGAGCAGGCTTTGCCGCAACTTCAGGAGGCTCTCAAGCGGGGCGCTTCGGTATATGCACTGGGGGGAACTCCCGCCGAGAACGCATACAAGGAGCTTGGGATCGTATTTGACCGGAAGGTTTTACAGTATTTTGACCAGGGCGGCATAGAAAACCTGCGAAACATGGTTTTGTATGGTTTGAACAGGCGCGGAGGATGGCCCCTACCTTACCGGGATGTGATCGGGTACCCGGCTTCCGGTATCTATTCTTTCGAAAAAGACACTGTATACCTTTCCCAGAAGGAATATATAGCGGGGTACGGAAAGCATAAGCCGGGACAACCCTGGGTTGGATTCTATTCTTTCCGTTTCGAAATACTGAACGGACAGCACCGACATCTCCACGAGCACATTCGCAAGCTCGAGGCAGCAGGATTTAATGTCCTCCCGCTTTTTGGCGTACCGCTCGGCAAAACGCTGGAACAGTTCGCCTACGACGATCAAGGCGAGCCATTAATCAATTTGCTGGTTTCCGCCTCGTCCCTACCCGGATCGTCACCGGAGGAACTGCGGCATGTTTTTGAAAAAATGAATATTCCCGTAATCAGTACCATCCAACTCGACCAGTCGAAAGCAGAATGGGAGGGCTCTAAAATAGGATTGAGCGTCTTCAACCGTACGCTCCATCTGAGCCGGTCTGAAATATCAGGGCAAATACAGCCTACGGTTACCGGTAGCCTGGAAACAGCAACCTACCCTGACGGTACACAGATCAAGGTGAAGACCGCCATTCCCGATCGTGTCGATCGCCTTGTAGGAAGAGTGATGGCCTGGGACAGTCTGCGACGGAAAACCAATGCGGAGAAGCGCATTGCTCTCATTTACTACTCCAACCCACCCGGCAAGCACGCAATCGGCGCCAGCTATCTCAATGTACTGCCTCAAAGCATACAAAGTATTCTTGAACGGCTTGGGAGAGAAGGATATGATCTCGGCGATCAGCAGCCTGACAGCAGC
Organism: Ravibacter arvi; assembly: GCF_039540405.1. Classification (NCBI taxonomy): domain Bacteria; kingdom Pseudomonadati; phylum Bacteroidota; class Cytophagia; order Cytophagales; family Spirosomataceae; genus Ravibacter; species Ravibacter arvi. The sequence continues at coordinate 3,047 of NZ_BAABEY010000021.1, read as the reverse complement.
CGATTATTTCAACAAATCATGAATTATGGCCGGAATATTGGCAACTGGGCTCCGGGCGAACTACAACGGTTGGCCACACAAGGGCATCCTGTAAAAGTCCCGGTACGGCAATACAAGGAATGGTTCGGTCAGTTGCGGCCTGCGTTTCAGCAGGAAGTCCTGGCTAAATGGGGGCCGCCAGACAGCTCCCGGATCATGACATGGCGCGATGACTCCGGAGAACCCTATTTTCTGCTGCCTGCCGTATGGTACGGTAAAATCCTCCTGGCGCCGCAGCCGGCACGCGGCTGGAACCAGGATATCGACAAAGCGTATCATGACGTGACGCTCCCTCCGCATCATCAGTACATTGCCTTCTATCTCTACTTGCAAAAGCAGTTTAAAGCCAATGCCATCATCCATCTGGGCACACATGGGACCCACGAGTGGCTCTCCGGTAAAGAAGCCGGACTGAATGACGACGATGCACCCGAGGCCCTGATTGGCGATATGGTTAATCTATACCCCTATATTGTAGATGACGTGGGTGAGGGCATCCAGGCCAAAAGACGCGGAATGGCAATTATTATCGATCACATGACCCCACCTTCAGACACGGCGGGGCTTAACCCCGAGCTACGGGAATTGTCGGGCCTGATCAACGACTACCTGGCAGCCGGAGAGAAAAGCCCCGTTCTGGCGTCGTCAAAGCTGGAGCAGATCTGGCAATTGGCCCGGGAGCAGGGGATGCTGAAAGACATCGGTGCCGAAGGAAAGCCTGACGCGGATAGAATTGAAGAATTAGAACATTATCTGCAGGACATCGGGCAAAAGCAGACGCCCTTCGGGATGCACACTTTCGGAAAATCGCCTGATTCGACTTACGCCCGCAGCACAGCGGTAGCAATCGTGAAGAGAATTTCCGGGCTGTCAAATGAAGCGTACCAAGCGCAGGTTTCAGACATGATGGATCGCATACTGAAAAGCGGTGAAAGCGAGCTCTCGTCACTTGTCAATGCGCTCAATGGAGGCCACGTCCGTTCCGGTCAGGGAAACGACCCTTTACGGAATCCCGCTTCGCTTCCTACGGGGAAAAACTTCTTTGCGTTCGATCCATCAAAAATCCCTTCCAAAGAGACATACAATACCGGGAGCGCACTGGCGGAAGAGCTGATAGCGCATTACCGAAAAGCACACAGCGGAGAATTCCCCGAAAAGGTGACGCTCAATTTATGGTCCGTCGAGACTATACGTCACGAGGGCGTAATGGAGTCCCAGATATTGCGTCTTCTGGGTATCAAGCCGGTCTATGACGGTATCGGGAGGGTGAAAGGCGTTGAACCGATTTCCCGGCAAGAGCTCGGTAGGCCGCGGATCGACGTCGTGATTATTCCATCGGGGTTATACCGTGACATGTTTCCCAATGTAATGGAGCTGCTTGACAAAGCTATTAGCTTGGCGGGGGAGGCAGATGAATCGGACAACTTCGTAAGGTTGAATATCGCAAAGCTCAAACAAACCCTGATCGAGAAGGGTATCAAAGATGAAAAGCTGGCGGAACGTCTCGCTTCGGTACGCATGTTCTCGGTTCCCGCGGGGGCCTACGGAACAGGCGTAGAAAACGTTGTGGAGGCGTCGGATACCTGGGAAACAGAAAACCAGGTTGCCGACGTGTATTTTAAGCGGATGAGCCATTTGTATGGTCAAGGCTTTTGGGGAGACAAGCCAGAAACTATCGATATCACATTAGGAAAGGGGCTGAGTGTGGCCATGATGAAAAAAGCTTTGTCAGGAACCAAGGCGCTGGTGCATAGCCGGTCTTCCAATGTGTACGGCGCGCTCGACAACGATGATTTTTATCAATACCTCGGCGGCGCGGCACTGGCGATACGGTCGATCGACGGCAATACTCCAGACGTTCTGGTGACCAACCTTTCCGACCCGTCGCAAGCCGGTCAGGAAACACTGGATAAATTTATAGGGCGGGAAATGAAAACCCGCTACCTTAATCCAAGGTGGATCAGGGAAATGCTGGATGAAGGGTATTCGGGAGGCCGGATGATCAGCAAAGTCACAGAGCACCTCTGGGGGTGGCAGGTGACGGTACCAGATGCGGTCGACGGAAACAAGTGGCGACAGGTGTACGAGACCTACGTAGAAGATAAATATGGGCTGGATATTCGTGAGAAGTTTGAAAAAGGAGGTAACCTTCATGCCTATCAGGTTACCCTTGCACGTATGCTTGAGACGATCCGCAAAGATTACTGGAATCCCGGTGAAAGCGTCTTACAACGTCTTACCAGCGAATACCTTTCGACCGTAGAAGCAGCAGGCCTCGCCTGCAGTGGCAATGTATGCAACAATCAGGAGCTGACCGATTTCGTCACAAAGATAGCCAGTCGAATTCCTGGGCAAAGTGGCCCCCCTTTGGCCAGTTACAGGCAGCAACTTGCCGATATCAAATCTCCGGCAGAAACAAGTTCCAGTATAAAGAATCCGGGGCAGAAGGGAAACAGCAGCGCCGATCTTAATCCCGCCCCGCAAAAACTGGAAAATACACAGCCTGAGTCGCCTTCCACGAATACGATTGTGGAAATCATGGGATATAAAATGGAAGAGTCTGTTAGGGAACTCTTTGAGGACCGGGAAAAAACGGAAAATGCGCCTTCTTCAACGGTCGGGATAGTTTTGATAATCGCAGCGTTGCTGGCTGCTTTCCGGGTAAGGAGGGAAGAACTATAGAGCTATAATCGCTACCTGGTATGGCACACGGCTTTTACAAGAACGAGCCCCGGTTGGATATCGACCTGTTGCACCGGATTGCCGGGCGCTACCCGCAGGATAACGGAGCCGGTCAAGGCCAAGCTTGAAATAAAGGAGAACATTCCGGTATAACGTAGGACCGTGACTGTCGCCAACCCTAATAAAAAAGCATGAGAGCCCGGCCCTCATGCTTTTTTATATTACCCGACCAGCCGGAATCGGGTTCCGGCGTGACCTTTGCCTATTTTACTAAAAATTTGCCGGTGCGTACGTCGCCGTCCGCCGAGATGAGGCGCAGCACGTAA